>NZ_JBEPTK010000014.1 GCF_040549485.1 Constrictibacter sp. MBR-5 | reverse complement strand
CGCCTACGGCTCCGCATCACCCAGGACGGCAGCGAGCACTTCAGGGGGTCAATATTGCAAGCCGATACGGGGTCAGCTTTGAACGCCGTTTGACACCGAGGTGCTGACGGCCGCGTCTGATGTTCTGGAAGAGTGCGACCCTGGCACCTACACACCGCTTGATTTATCTGGCGTAACGATCGTCCAGTGCGAAGGCGACGGTGGCATCCTGCGTTATGGTAAATTCTTCCGAGCCCTCGGCAAAAAGACCTATGCCTTCTACGACAAGCAGGCCAACGCCGAGATCGCTGGCGATATAGACGAGCTTTTTGATGGATGCTGGGAGCTCGATCAGACAGGCATTGAATATCTGCTAGCTGAAGAAGTGGCCATCTCGGCGCTCCGCGAATTTCTCGAAGACGCATCGGCATCGGATGACTATCCGAGCAATTCGGCGAAGCCGTCTTTATACGAGTATACGGCGGAGCTGGAGGATGACGAGGTCCGCAAACTGGCCAAGCGCGTGCTCAGGGCACGCAAGGGGTCGGGATACGCGGGACGGCTGGTTGAACACTGCGAGCCGGACCACCTGCCGGTAGTAGTCGTAGCAGCCCTTCAGGCGATCAGCGAGGCGCTGCCCGACGACCTCTTGCCGGAAGAAGAAGAGGGGGATGAGGAGGACGACGATGGCGCCGACTCGCCCGGAGAGGCATGACCTCGGACGATCCGGAAGACGCTTTCAATCTCTGCGATCAGCGCAAACGCATCCTCAACGAGGACGGTCACATGCTGGTTGTCGGAGGGCCGGGTTCGGGCAAAACGACCATCGCGCTGCTCAAGGCGCGCCGCCGGGTGCTCCGGCGGCTCGACTCCGAGCAAAAGGTTCTGTTCCTGAGTTTCTCCAACTCGGCGATCCGGCGAATTTTGGAGAGTGCTGGGCGCATTCTCACAGATGACATCGCTGAGCGGATTGACATCAAGACCTATCACTCCTTCGCGTGGGAGATACTGACCTCACACGGCTATCTCACGTCATCTCGCCGGCGTCTCAAAATAATTCCCGCACAGGACGCTGCAGTACGTTCGGCGGGGCTGAACAAGGAAGAGTGGCTGGAAGAGCAGGATCGCCTGTACGTGGGGGAAGGACTCGTCACCTACGATCAGTTCGCTCCGCGCGCGGCCGAACTCCTGGGGCGCTCCGCAGTCGTCCGGGCATGTTTTAGTGGTGCCTATCCCCTTATCCTGGTTGATGAGTTTCAGGATACGGACGAAGATCAATGGGCTTTGGTGCAAGCGCTAAGCAATCAGTCTGAGATCATCGGGCTCGGGGACTCGGAGCAACGCATCTATGAATGGAGGTTTGGGGTCTCGGAAACCCGGTTGGAGGACTTCGCGCAGGCACTTGAATGCGCACGGTTCGATTTTGCCAATGAAAACAATCGGAGCCCCGCGACAGGTATCGCGGGCTTTGCTCGGTCGCTACTGTCACCCGGCTCAGAACAGGATCTTCCCGATGAGATCGTAAGACAGAGCTTCAAGCCCGGCCGTATGTCAGTGCAGCTTCATCTCGCAGTTCGGAGGGCCTTCCGGGAGGCGAAGGATCGCTCAGAGGAAGATCGTCCAAAGGTCGCGGTGGCGGCGCGCAGCAAGCGGCTCGTTAGGCAGGTTTCAGATGCGTTGGCCATGAACATGACGATTAATGGGAAGGTCTATAAGGCACTGGCCCATGATGTCTTGATCGATCAACATCAGATCCTGCTCGCCGCGCGCGTGGTCGCCAACATCATCTCAAGCACTGAGGCTAGCAGTAGCGACCGGCTAGCGGAGGCGTTGGATCGTATCGCCGACATGCTGCGATCGGCTGCAAACAAGACGAATATCGAAGCCTCTGACAGATTGCGGAAATGGGCAGAGAGGTGCCGCGCCGGCAAGGTGCCTTCGACGAAGTGCGTTGCCGCCATTGCAGACGTGATGGCCCGCTTAGACAAGGATGGTCTCACGGGATCGCCAACCCAAGACTGGGTCAGCGTTAGGCGGCTCCTTGAGAGAGCGGACGCGGCAGAGCTGAACAAGGTCGCGGAGCTCGCACGCTACCTTCGGCTACTGCGACGCGGTTCTGCAATTGAGCAGGCATTGATTGGTCTGTGGGTTTCGCAGGGCAACTACCGCGGAGCGGAGGCAGCGCTCGAACAGGCCATATTACAAGACCAGTTGGTCGATGCGCAGAGAGAAAGTGCGACGGTTTCCGTGATGAACATGCACCAACTCAAGGGTCGGGAGTATGACGCCGTGGTACTGGTAGAAGACCAGTACAATACGTTTATAGCTCAGGATAAGACACCGCCACACGCTGATGCACGCCGCCTTCTGCAGGTCTCCCTGACTCGGGCGCGGCATTATGTTGTCGTTCTCTCGAATGAGGGCGAAGACACATTTGATCGCTTGCTGGGCTGAGGTTTGGATACCCCGACCTTAGGTGCGAATAGCGGGCCGGACGCCAAGGAAAAGTGGGATGATCGTCGCCGACAACGAAACATCTGTTGATCTTCTCTACTACGAGGCCATAGCGCGCACGGTCGTGCGTCTGATCAACGAGAAGTCCGACGACCCGCTCACCGTGGGCGTACATGGCGACTGGGGCGCCGGGAAATCGAGCGTGCTGATGATGGTGGAGGAGTCGTTCGCGAAGAACGATCGCGTCCTCTGTGTTCGTTTCAACGGATGGTTGTTCCAGGGATTCGAGGACGCGAAAGCCGTCCTGATTGAGACGATCGTCGAGGAATTGCTCCGCAGCCGTTCCACTTCGACCAAAGTCATCGACCAGGCGAAGAAAGTTTTGCGCCGTGTGGACTGGATGAAGCTGGCGCGCAAAGTGGGGGGCTTGGCCTTCACCGCGGCGACGGGCATCCCGCACCCGGACACCCTGAAGGACCTCTACGACGCGGCCTCAAGTCTGCTCGGCAAGTCGGCAGAGGCGATCACGCAGGCTGAACTGCAGTCCGTTGCCGCGCAGGCCGGACAGTATCTGAAAGAAGCTGAACCCGAGACCGCCCCGGAACAGATGCATGCGTTCCGGGAGGAGTTCGAGGAGCTCTTGCAGTGTGCGGACATCGATCGTCTGGTGGTTCTGGTCGACGATCTGGATCGCTGCCTGCCAGAAACGGCAATCGAGACACTCGAGGCGATCCGTCTGTTCCTTTTCGTGCCGAAGGCGGCGTTTGTGATCGCCGCCGACGAGGGAATGATCGAATATGCGGTGCGCCAGCACTTTCCGGACCTCCCGGTCGCTGCGGGGCCCGCAACGTATGCTCGCAATTACCTCGAGAAGCTGATCCAGGTGCCGTTCCGGCTGCCGTCGCTCGGATATGCTGAGACCCGCATCTACGTCACGCTCCTACTTGTGTTGAATGAGTGCGGCGAGGCTGCGGACGAATTTCAGAAACTGGTCGCGTTCGCCCGGCAGGTGCTGCAGCGCCCATGGAAGGGGCCAGGCCTCGACCGCAACGGCGTTATGGAGGCTCTCGGATCCGTGCCGGCACCGGTCGAGCGCGCGCTTGATCTCGCCTACAGGATCGCGCCCATCCTCACGGATGGCGCCCGCGGCAATCCTAGGCAGGTGAAGCGTTTTATAAACACCATGGCGTTGCGTCTGGCGATCGCGCAGGAGCGGGGGTTCGGTGACGACCTCAATCCAACGGTCCTTGCGAAGATCATGCTGGCCGAGCGCTTCGCGCCGGAAGTCTATGACGCAATCGCGCGGGGGTCGGCCGGGACGGGAGCGTCGGAGGAGCTGGCCGCGCTCGAGGCCGCTGTCAGAGGTGACGGGGCCGATACGAAAAAGACAAAGGGCGAAAAGAGATCCGGGAAGGCGGATGAGGCGGATTCGGATCAGCCAACATTGCCGGACTGGCCCAATCTGGAATGGGCCAAGCAGTGGGCAAAGATCGATCCGGCACTCGCAGAGTACGATCTGAGGCCGTACGTTTTCGTGACCCGTGATCGTCGCAGCGTCTTCGGCGCTGTGACGTCGCTCGGAGAGCTTGACGAACTGCTCGCGAAGCTGAGCGGCCCGCCGCTCCAGGTGCGGCAGGCAACCGCCGAGGTGACGCGCTTACCAGGCTCCGAAGCCGAACAACTTTTTGACGCGTTGCGCGCGAAGGTGACGGTGGCGGAGGATTTTAGTGAGCAACCGCCAGGCGTGCAGGGCCTCGCCGCGATCTGCCAGCACCATGCATTCTTGCAGCCGTCGCTGATCGCATTTCTCAAGGGCTTGCCCGTATCAAAACTCGGACCGTGGGTCGTTGGTGGCTGGGCGGGTGCGCTGACGACCGAGGCGGCGAAGGGGGAATTCAGGACCCTGCTGTCGGAATGGGCCGCGCAGGACGACAACAAGCCGCTGCAGGTGGCGGCGAAGGCCGCGATGCAGATGGGCAGGCGCGGGGGGACGCGCTGATGGGCACTTCGGGAACCTTCGGCGGCTCCAAGAGCGGCCTGGTGCCGAGTTGGGTGGATGATCCGCCTTCGACGCCGGCCGCTGCGCCACAGGGGGCGCCACCACCCGGCGGCGATGGTGGCGTCGGGGACGAAGGTGCTGGGACTGACACTCAAACACCGCCGGCTGCCTACCCGCCGCTGCGCCCGCCTCCTGCCGGCTCGGGCCTCGGCGCCGCTCGCGGAAATCTGACCCGGGGCGCCAGAACGTCCGACGGCAGGGCCGTTCGTCGCGGGGCTGGTCAATATGTCTCTGCCAGCGGCGGCGGTCGTGGCGCCGCGCGGCGAATGCCGAGTTCGCGAGCCGCGGCCGGGGGCATCGCGGGTCTCGCACGGAATTTCGCGACCCAGGGGCCGGCCGAGGCGCTCAGGCCATTTAACCTCGAAGGACTTGCCGGAGCGCCGGCCGTCGATGTCTTCGTTGCGCTGACGGATGCGCTGTGTCCGCCCGGCGGGACGATCGACGAGGCGATTGCGCGTGATGCGATGCTCGAAACCATCGCCGCCCTGGCGGCCGAGGGGGTCGGCAATTTCGATGAGATGACGCCGGCGGATCTCCAAGAATTCTTCATCGGCGTCGTTACCCGATCGATCGAGGGAAAAATATTGAACGAGGTTGGCACGAACAGCATCCGGGTTTCCCCTGACCTCGCCGCGGTAGAGCGCGCACAGCGTATGTTGCACGATTTCGTCGACGGCTGTGTCCGCGACAGGTTTGCGGCGAGCGGATCGAGCTTGGCGGACGTCAGCAGCCGACAGATCGATGACTTCGTCTCGGACCTTTACGGGGCGGCATTCGACCTGATGCAGACCTTGGGTGAGGCGTCATGAGGAGGTTCAGCCTTGTTGGCCGTCTCGGGCCCGACGACAGAACGAGAGTCCGGATCGTCCAGAAAGACTCTGATGTCTACGAGATCGACTTCCTGAACGCGGATCGGCGGCTCGAGTTTGGGATCGGACATGCGCTCGATCAGCTCTCCGCTCTCGGTCTTGCGCCATCGGAGTCAGCCGTGGATCTCGTGCTGACCGCAGCCCTGGTGAACGCCGGCGATACCCGGGTGTCGCGGGCAATTAATGCTCAGGATGGCTGGACGCGGGAGATCGACCTGTACGTGCCTGTCTCCGATCCGGCGCTATGGAGCGCCTTGTCACGTCGGCTCGCAGATCTGCTGAAGTTTCTGACTGGCGACCGCTGGCGGCTGTTCTTTAGGCCGCGAACGAAACGGATGTCATCGATCGTCCCGAAGACTGAAAAGCTTCCGCTGGACGGTCTCGACGAGGTGTGCCTGTTCTCCGGCGGGCTCGACAGCCTGATTGGTGTGCTCGATCTGCTGAAGGGTGGCCGCCATCCGCTTCTGGTAAGTCACTATTGGGACGCGGAGACATCGAAGGCCCAGAGCTACCTGCTGGATCGTCTGCAGCGGCGCTTCCCGAGTCCGGAAATCAGGTCGATGCGTGTACGCCTCGGCTTCGATCACAACCATCTAGCCACGGGCGAGGTCGAGGAGACGCAGAGGGGGCGGTCTTTCCTCTTTTTCGCTTTGGCGTCCCTCGCGGCGTCGGCCTTCGGAAAGCCGACCAAGGTCAACGTGCCGGAGAACGGTTTGATCGCACTTAACGTACCGCTGGATCCGCTCAGGTTTGGGGCGTTGAGTACCCGCACAGCGCATCCCTATTTCATCGCGCGCGTGAACGGGTTGCTTCAGGAGATCGGCATCGAGGCCACGCTCGTCAACGAGTATCGGCATCGCACGAAGGGCGAGATGGTGAAGTCTTGTGCGGACCGAGATTTTCTCAAGAAGGAGGTCGGCAACTCGATGTCCTGTTCGTCGCCGGCGAAGGCTCGCTACAAGAAGCTTTCGCCGCGCCATTGCGGCTACTGTGTACCATGCCTCATTCGTCGCGCGTCCTTGATGGGACTTGGGGTGCCCGATCCCACTCTCTATACCGTGCCCGATCTTGCGGCCCAGACGCTCTTTACCGACAAGGCGGAGGGCGAGAACGTCCGGTCGTTCCAGCTTATGGCTCGGCGTCTGGAGAAGCGACCAGAGCTGGCCGGCATTTTGGTCCACAAGCCGGGACCGCTGACTGATGCACCGTCCGAAGTGGGGGCCTATGCCGCCGTGTTTCGACGCGGTGTTCTCGAGGTGGCGGAGTTGCTGGACGGCGTAACCGCGAAGCCGAGTTGACGCGATGCGGCCCGAGTTCGTTGATTTTCATTGTCATCTCGATCTGTACCCGGATCTGAAAGAGGCGATGGCGAGATGCGACGCCCTCCGCACGGCCACTCTGGCTGTGACGACGACGCCTAAAGCTTTCCCTCGCAATCGGCAGCTCGCGATGCACAGCGAGTTCGTCCGCGTCGGCCTCGGTCTCCATCCACAGCTCGTCGAGGAAAGGGCGGGCGAGTTGGACCTGTTCGAGCGTCTCCTTTCGGAGACGCGATATGTAGGCGAAGTGGGTCTCGATGCCGGACCGCGCCATTATCGGTCGTTTGAGCTGCAGAAGCAGACGTTTCGCAGAATCCTCAACCTGTGCGCGGACGCGGGTGGCAAGGTTCTGAGCGTGCACAGTGTCCGGTCTGCGAAGCATGTTCTCGACCTGATCGAAGAGTGCCTGCCCGCGGACCGGGGGACAGTCGTCCTGCACTGGTTTACCGGATCGGTGGCGGAGGTGAGGCGCGGTGTCGAGATGGGATGCTTCTTCTCGGTGAACGAGAAGATGTTGAGTTCGCCGAACGGTCGACGCGTTCTCGGTGCGATTCCCGATGATCGTCTTTTGACGGAAACTGATGGTCCGTTTGTCGAGCGGTCAGGTAGACCTATTGGTCCAGGGGATGTTGGGCCGACGCTACACGAGATCGCGAACGCCCGGGGGATCAGTGCTCCGGTCGTGCAAACCAAGATCGTTGAGAACCTGCGGAAGGTGCTGAAGAAGGATGCCACCCTGGGACGATGAAGAGGCAGCGCCTTGTCGAGTGTCGATTATCACTATACGCTCGAACAAGCGATAGGCGGTACGATTCGACAGGCGATGCACCCGGGAACGACCATTCGGCGAGACTGCATTGAAAAGAACGGGTTGAGCGTGACTGACGCCGCCCGAATCCTTGGCGTCGATCGGCAGACCCTCAGCAACTTGCTGAATGCCCGGTCCGGTATCTCGCCGGAGATGGCCGTCCGCCTGGAAAAGGCGTTCGGTACGCCAGCCCGAGAATGGCTGATCCGGCAGCTCGACTATGAGCTGACCGAGGTCATGCGTCGGGCCAACAAGATCAAGGTCGAGCCTTTCCGCGCCAACGTGCAGCGGGCTGCGGAAAGGCGGGGGACAATATGAACGCCGTTGAGATTGAGGAAGCCATATCCGCTCTCGCCGAGCAGCCGTTCGACGCCGAGGAGTTTCCGTTCGCTTTCCTGCAAGCCTTCGGGAACAAGGAAACAACCCTCAAGCGGCTGCGCAAGGGCGAGTCGAACAAATCGGACCTCGGCGGCGTCCTACAGACCAACAACATCCATATCGCCGTCGCCGCCCCCGGCGAGGTGACGAACACCCTTGCCGCTCTGAAGGCCAGCCCGGCGACGACGCGTGCCAAGGCCAAATTCGTTCTGGCGACGGATGGCGACACGTTCGAGGCCGAGGATTTGACGTCGGGCGAGATGGTCTCTTGCGCCTATGCCGACTTCCCGGACCATTTCGGCTTTTTCCTGCCCCTTGCCGGCATCACCACCGTTAAGCAGGTTCGTGACAGCTCTTTCGACATCCGCGCCACCAGCCGCCTGAACCGGCTCTATGTCGAGCTGCTGAAGGACAATCCCGAATGGGGGACCGCCGAGCGCCGCCCCGACATGAACCACTTCATGGCGCGGCTGATCTTCTGCTTTTTCGCGGAGGACACCGACATCTTCCATCGCAACTACCCGTTCACCGGCACCATTGAGAAGATGAGTGAGCGGGATTCCTCCAATACGCATGAGGTGATCGCCGAGCTGTTCCGCGCGATGAATACCCCGAAGGAGGATCACGACGCCGCGAATATCCGAAATTGGGCCAAGCCATTCCCCTACGTCAATGGCGGACTGTTTTCCGGCAACTTTGAGGTGCCGCGTTTCAGCAAGATCGCACGTTCCTACCTTCTACATATCGGCAATCTCGATTGGACGAAAATCAACCCGGACATTTTCGGCTCGATGATTCAGGCCGTCGCCGAAGATGAGGAACGCGGTGCCTTGGGGATGCACTACACCAGCGTCCCCAACATCCTGAAAGTGCTCAATCCGCTGTTTCTCGACGACCTCCGCGCGCATTTGGGAGGAGCGGGCGACAATCCCCGCAAGCTCCTCAACCTGCGCAACCGCATGGCGAAAATCCGGATATTCGACCCGGCCTGCGGCAGCGGCAATTTCCTTGTCATCGCATACAAGCAGATGCGGGAAATCGAGGCCGAGATTAACCGGCGGCGCGGAGAGGAAGGTCGTGCCTCCGATATTCCGCTGACCAATTTTCGCGGAATCGAGCTGCGCGACTTTCCGGCCGAGATCGCGCGTCTCGCGCTTATCATCGCGGAGTTCCAGTGTGACGTTCTCCATCGCGGCCAGAAGCTGGCGTTGGCCGAGTTTCTGCCGTTGAACGCCGAGAATTGGATCACCTGCGGCAACGCGCTACGGCTGGATTGGCTGACCATATGCCCGCCGACCGGAACCGGCGTGAAGCTGCAAGGCGATGACCTGTTTTCGACACCGCTCGATCAGGCGCAAATCGACTTCGAGAACGAGGGCGGAGAAACCTACATCTGCGGCAATCCCCCCTATCTCGGTTCCACTCTTCAGTCTGAAGAACAGAAGGCCGACTTAGAGTCTATTTTCAGCAATCGCACCAGTAACTGGAAGTCCCTCGACTACGTTTCCGGATGGTTCATGAAGGCCGCTGACTACGGGACACAAACTAAAGCGGTCGCCGCCTTCGTTTCAACTAACAGTATTTGCCAAGGCCAGCAGGTGCCGATCCTGTGGCCAATCATTTTTGCTGCCGGCCATGAGATTGCCTTCGCCCACACCAGTTTCAAGTGGGCCAATTTGGCTAGCTATAATGCTGGTGTCACGGTTGTAATCGTTGCGATTGCCAGGGATTTGGCCAGCTTCAGGAAACTGTTTTCTGTATCCGACAACGGCGAACCGATCGTACAGCATGTTCCGAATATCAATGCATACTTGGTGGCTGGCCCGAACATCATTGTTCACTCACGCAGTGCGCCGCCTTGCGGGCGATGGGAAGTCGAGGCTGGCGGCAAGCCCGTCGAAGGCGGTCACCTCTTGCTCACTACCCATGAACGCAATCAGTTGTTGGCGGAGTCCCCTGGGGCGGCGCGGTTCTTGAAGCGCGTTTTTGGCGCCAACGAATATAACAAGGGGATTGTCAGATATGCGCTGTGGATTGGCGACGACGACGTGGCTGTCGCTGAGCGCGACGAAAGCCTGAAGCGCAGGTTGGATAGCGTTCGCGAGATGCGATTGGCTAGTCCAAAGTCCGCAACTAGGGCGAGTGCAAACTGGCCGCACAGATTTCAGGAAGTGAAACAGACTGGCCTTGAGAGGGTAAGCCTCGTGCCTGTACTCACGTCGGAAAAGCGGGAGTTCATACCGGCAGGCCTGGAAGCCTCAGGCACGATTATCACAAACCTTTCCTTCGCGCAGTTAAACGGTCCAATATCGGACATTGCGATCCTAAACTCGCGTCTGCACTTCATCTGGGTTGCAACAGTCTGCGGGAAGTTCAAGACGGATTACCGCTATTCCAATAAAATGGGCTGGAATACCTTCCCGATTCCGACGCTCACCGAGAAGAACAAGGCCGACCTGACCCGCTGCGCCGAGGACATCCTGCTGGCGCGCGAGGTGCATTTCCCGGCGACGATTGCCGACCTTTACGACCCGGAGAAGATGCCCGCCGATCTGCGCGAGGCCCACGAGCGCAACGACGAAGTGCTTGAGCGCATCTATATCGGTCGTCGCTTCCGCAACGACACCGAGCGGCTAGAAAGGTTGTTCGAGCTTTACACCAAGATGGCCGCCTCACCTGGCGCGGCGAAGAAACGCAAGGCGGAGGCACGCGCATGACCGACGAGAAGAAAACGATCCCCTCCGTCTCCGTCACCTACGCCCGTAATGGCAGTTCGACCAAAGCCAATGCCCTCGGCATGAGACCGATGCAGGAGCGCGCCTATGAGAAGCGGGGCGAGCAATATCTTCTCATCAAGTCGCCGCCGGCCTCGGGCAAAAGCCGTGCGCTCATGTTCATCGCCATCGACAAGCTTCACAATCAGGGGCTCCGGCAGGCGATCATCGTTGTGCCCGAGAAGACGATCGGCGCCAGCTTCAACGACGAGCCGCTGACCAAGTTCGGTTTCTGGGCCGACTGGCGGGTGGAGCCGAAATGGAATCTCTGCAACGCGCCTGGTTCCGACAATGGCGGCAAGGTCAACTCGGTCGAGGCGTTCCTGCGAAGTGACGACAAGGTGTTAGTCTGCACACATGCCACCTTCCGCTTCGCCGTGGACAAGTTCGGGGTCGAAGCCTTCGACGACCGCCTGATCGCCGTTGACGAGTTCCACCACGTCTCCGCCAACCCAGACAACAAGCTCGGCCTGCATCTCGGCCAGTTCATCGCCCGTGACCGCGTGCATATCGTGGCGATGACGGGTTCGTATTTCCGAGGCGATGCCGAGGCTGTGCTCGCGCCACAGGACGAGTCGAAGTTCGATACCGTCACTTACACTTATTACGAGCAGCTCAACGGCTACGAGTATCTGAAGCAGCTCGATATGGGGTATTTCTTTTACTCCGGCGCCTATGTCGACGATATACTGCAGGTGCTCGATCCGGCCGAGAAGACAATCATTCACATCCCGAACGTCAACTCGCGGGAAAGCACAAAAGACAAGATCAGAGAGGTTGAGCACATCATCGAGGAGCTCGGTGAATGGCAGGGCAGCGACCCTGTCACCGGCTTTCAACTGGTCAAGGTGCCCGACGGCAGCGTTCTTCGGATCGCCGATTTGGTTGATGATGACCCCGCCAAACGGGACCGGGTATCCGCCGCGCTGAAAGACCCTGCGCAGAAGAATAACCGCGACCATGTGGACATCATCATCGCCCTCGGCATGGCGAAGGAAGGCTTCGACTGGATTTGGTGCGAGCACGCACTAACCGTCGGCTATCGGTCAAGCCTCACCGAGATCGTGCAGATCATCGGCCGCGCGACCCGCGACGCGCCAGGCAAGACGCGCGCCCGCTTCACCAACCTGATCGCCGAGCCGGACGCTTCCGAGGAAGCCGTCACCGAGGCGGTCAACGACACGCTGAAGGCCATCGCGGCGAGCCTGCTCATGGAGCAGGTGCTTGCGCCTCGTTTCGAGTTCAAGCCCAAAAACCCGCAAAGCGAGGCGACGCCCGGCTTCGATTATGGCGAAGGCGGCTATGATCCCAACAAGACCAATGTTGGCTTCAACGAGGAGACGGGGCAGTTCCAGATCGAGATCAAGGGTCTTGTCGCGCCGAGGAGCGAGGAAGCGCAGCGCATCTGCGAACAGGACTTGAATGAGGTCATCGCCGCTTTCGTGCAGGACAAGACGACGATCACACGCGGCCTGTTTGACGGCGAGCACGCGGGTGGCGAGACCTTGGCGGAAGAGCTGACCCAGCTTCGCATGGGCAAGATCATCAAGGACAAGTTTCCTGAGCTCGACGAGGAGGACCAGGAGGCCGTGCGCCAGCACGCTGTCGCCGCCCTGAACCTCACGCAGAAGGCCAAGGAAGTTACTCTTGGGGGAGCCGAGGGGGACGGCGACAAGAGCCCGAACACCGCCTTCATTGAGGGCGTCCGCAAATTCGCAATGGACGTACGCGAACTGGACATCGACCTGATCGACCGCATCAACCCCTTCGGCGAAGCCTATGCCATCCTCGCCAAGACCATGAGCGAGGAGAGCCTGAAGCAGGTCGCCGCCGTGATCGGGGCCAAGCGCGCCACCGTCACCATTGAGGAGGCGCGCGAGCTTGCGAAGCGGGCCTTGAAGTTCAAACAGGAACGCGGTCGGCTCCCCTCGATCACGTCGCCCGACGCATGGGAAAAGCGCATGGCCGAGGGTGTAGCCTTCCTTCAACGCATGAAGGCGGAGGCAGAGCGTGGCTAGTGGCTTCACCGACGAGGACGATGCACTTCTCGCCGAACTTGGCGTCGAGGCGGACGCGAAGAAGGTGTCGAGCCGGACACCCCGCGAGGAGCGGGTCATCGCCGGCTTCGAGGAGATTCAGCGTTTCGTCGAGCAGCATGGCTGCCTTCCGCAACACGGCGAGGACCGCGACATCTTCGAGCGGCTGTATGCCGTGCGCCTTGATCGGCTGCGCGAGCTGGCCGACTGTCGCGCCGTGATCGAACCCCTCGACCATCAAGGACTTCTGGCCGGCGCGCAGCCCGCGCCGGTTAGCGTTCCCGACGACATTGATGATGACGAGCTTCTGGCGCAGCTCGGAGTGGATGATGCCGCACCCGGCGACATCACCGAATTGCGGCATGTTCGTTCCGCCGCCGACAAACGCGCCGCCGAAGAAATCGCCAATCGCCAAAAATGCGAGGATTTCGAGACCTTCAGGCCGCTGTTCGAGCAGGTGCAGAAGGAACTTATTTCCGGCTTGCGGCAAACCCGCCGCTTCGAGCGCAAGTCCGAGATCGCGCCTGGCCGCTTCTATATCCTCGGCGGCCAGAAAGCCTATGTGGCGACTATGGAACAGCCAACGGTCAACGAGCACGGCAATATCGACGCACGGCTCCGCGTGATCTTCGACAACGGAACCGAGAGCAATCTTCTCATGCGGTCGCTTCAAAAAGCGCTGCAACAGGACCCGGCCGGAAGGCGGATCGTCGAGCCTTCGGCCGGCCCGCTGTTCGCCGATCACAATGAGGAAGGGGACGAGGCCAGCGGCATCGTCTATGTGCTGCGCAGCAAGTCCGATCATCCGGCCGTTGCGGCCCACCGCGACGTGCTGCACAAAATCGGTGTGACCGGCGGCGACGTTGCGCGCCGCCTCGCCAATGCGAAGCTCGACCCGACCTTCCTCATGGCCGATGTCGAAGTCGTCGCCACCTACGAGCTGTTCAACATCAACCGCACCCGGCTTGAGAACCTGATCCACCGGATCTTCGGCGCAGCCCGCCTCGACATCGAGATCAAGGATCGTTTCGGGCAGCCGGTCGTCCCGCGCGAATGGTTCCTTGTGCCTCTCTTCGTGGTCGACGAAGTCATCGGGAAGATCAGGGACGGGACAATAACGGGCTATGTCTATGATCCGAAAACCGCTTCGCTCACGCGCGCGGATGGCTATTAGTTTCCGCCCTCGGCGACGCCAGCCCGACGGAGCAAGTCTCCTATACTCGTGGAACCGATCCAGCAGCGGGCGATCACCCGGTCGAAGGAAATCACACGGCCGCTTCGGCCTCGTTCGGTCATGCAAGCCACAGGTTGGCTAAGAGCTAGTCGAACAAGGGCTGCGTTGGCCGCTTCACCGCCTGGTCTATGAAGCTCCGGCGCATTGAAGTCAGCGATCCGAACTTCGATCCATTCATCCGGGTCAGACGTCTGGCCCACACACAAGCTGTCGCCATCGCCGACATATCGAACCGTACCCGAAAACTCGATGCCAGGGCGATTAGGCAGAGGGCCTTCGCACGGATCGGCTTTTGCGGGCGTGGCGATAACGAAAAGAGCAAGTGGGGCAATGCCGAGCACAGGTTTCCAGTTCATGCGGCTTCCTTGATTGCATTGCGGCGCCCCTTCTTCGCTAGGAGGGTGCGCACAAAAGCGTTCCACTTTGTCATCGCCGCTCGCTTCTCAGGCATGTAGTTCCAGCGATCGTAACTCTTGGAACTGACATCCTGCAGCGTGTGATTCTGAATGCGGTCGCGGATTTCCTTCGAGAGGCCTGCCTTTCCCGCGAGAGTTTTCCAGGTGCGTCGCAGATCGCGATTCGTCACGACGGGGATCACCTCGCGGTCCCGCTGGCGCCACATGAACGAGTAGAGAGTTCCGTGGCTCACGGGCTTGGATGGATCCTTCGCCGAGGGGAAGAACCAGCCATGCGCATTGGGTTTGATTGTCTCGATGAGTTCTGCCGCGATCTCCGGCACCGGAATGGCGTGAGGCTTTCCGTTCTTGGTCTTCGACCAGTCTATGATGCGTTCCTTCGCGTCCCATTGATCGACATGTAGGCGGGCGATCTCCTCCACACGCTGGCCCGTCAGCATGAGAACTCTCACAGCGCGCGTATAGGGTGGGTGGACCGGTGTGTCCGGGCACTCGAGCCAACGGTAGAGGCGAACGAACTCTTCTTCGTCGAGCCAGCGAGTGCCAACGTTCTTCGGCTCCGTCGGGATGCCGGCGGCGGGATTGTAGACCAGACGAAATCGACGTGACGATGCTGTCCGATAGTCATGTTCCGATTTCATACCCCAGCTGTATGCGGAGCGGATGTAGCTTCGGACATGGTCAGCCATCGATCGCTTGCCGCGTTCGTAGATGGGGCGGATCAGTTCGGTGATTTCCTCTGGCTCGATGTCACGGGCAGGCCGGTTGCGTCCGAGTGTATCAGCGATCTTGTTTAGTCCCTTCTCCGCTTCTTTCCATGACGGCTTGCCCGCCTCCTTCAGATACGCAACGTAAGCTTCGAAGAGGTCGGCTACCGTGCCAGGCCGTGTGTCGCCGGCGATTTTGATGCTGCGGCCTTTCTGGATCATGTCGGCAAAGTCGCGCTTGAAGACTTCTCGCGCCTTGCTCAGCGACATTGCGGGATAAGATCCGAGCTTCTTCTTGATCCGCTTCTTGTCACGCCATTGCTGGGCCATCCAATCGGCGGTGACGCGGGTTGGCATTGGTTTCATGACGAGGACGAGACGGCCGGTGCCGTGGCCCTCTCCATCGATGAGGCTTAGCTGTTTTCCGGCCTGCTCAACCTGTTTGAGGGCGCGGCGTATTTCTCCGTCTGTAAGGCTTGGCACTGGCATCTCCCATCGGCTTGCAAGTGGGGTCGCCGGACGGGTTCGTGGGGTCGGCGACTGGGGTCAAAAGGGCATCCGATCCCGTCAAAACCGACCCCAATATGCCATGCTATCCGGCAGCACGACAAGCCAGAAAATTCAATTGATTCAATGGATGTATGCGTGATCGAGCGTGATCAAGAAAGGCCGAGTGGGATGGTTGTGCACCAGGATCAGTGCGGTCGCACCCAGTTCCAGTGCCCGCTTCACCACCTCGCGCACATAGACCGGCGTGTGGTTGACCGTGCCGCGCCCCTGTTCCTCGTCGGCGATCAGCCGGTTCTTGCTGTCGAGGAACAGCAGCCGGAAGATCTCGACCGGCTCGTGCGCCATGCTGGCGCGGCAGTAGCCGATGACCTTGTCCCAGGAGGACAGGATCGGCTGCTCCATGACGTGTTCGCGCGACACGCGGACCGCCGCGGCCCCCACGGCCTTCAGCAGCACGACCGCCTGCCGCTTGACGAAATCCTCCGCCATCAGCTGGTCCGCGGGCGCGGCGATCACCCCGCCCAGGCTGCCGAAGCGCTGCAGCAGCCGCTTGGCGATCGGCTTGGTGTCGCGTTGCGGCACGACATGGAACAGCAGGAGTTCGAGCAGCTCGTAGTCGGCGAAGGCGTCGGGCCCCGCCGCCAGGAACTTGTCGCGGATGCGCTGGCGATGGCCGAGATAGTCCGGTGGCGGCGGCGCTTCTTCTGGACCGGCGGGCGCGCCGAGCGGCAGCATGCCCGCCGGAGGCGGCGCATCCGGCGGCGGCTTGCGGCGGCGTGGGGCCATCTCCGGTCGGCCGGCTAATTCGTAGGGTGGCTTATTCGTAGGGCGGCTTGTGCCAGCCCTTCGGCGACAGCGTGAAGATCTCGCAGCCGTCCGCGGTGACGCCGATCGTGTGTTCGAACTGGGCCGACAGCGAGCGGTCCTTGGTGACGGCGGTCCAGCCGTCCGACAGGATCTTCACGTCCCAGCGCCCGGCGTTCACCATCGGCTCGATCGTGAAGAACATGCCTTCCTGGATGACCGCACCCTCGCCCGGCCGGCCGAAATGCATCACCGAGGGGGGCGCGTGGAAGACGCGGCCCAATCCGTGACCGCAGAAGTCGCGCACGACCGAAAAGCGCTGCTCCTCGACAAGGACCTGGATGGCATGTCCCAGGTCGCCCAGCGTCGCGCCCGGCCGCACGACCTCGATGCCGCGCATCAGGGCGTCGTAGGTCACGTCCATCAGCTTGCGCGCCTTCACGCCGACGCGGCCGACCGGATACATGCGGCTCGTGTCGCCGTACCAGCCGTCCAGGATCACCGTGACGTCGATGTTCAGGATGTCGCCCTCGATCAGGCGCCGGTCGCCGGGAATGCCGTGGCACACCACATGATTGATCGACGTGCAGATCGACTTGGGAAAGCCCTTGTAGTTCAGCGGCGCCGGGACGGCGCCGTTGGCGGTGATGAACGCGTGGCAGATCTCGTCGAGCTCGCCGGTGGTGACGCCCGGCACGACGTGCGGCGTGACGACGTCGAGCGTTTCCGCCGCGAGCCGGCCGGCACGGCGCATGCCTTCGAACGCGCCCGGGCCGTGCAGCGGAATTTCCGGGTCGATATGGCGTCGCTCGATGTCCATCTGGTTCATTCGCGGCAGTGCTCCGGGCTGATCCGTCAAAGGTAGGGTTTCCGGCGGTTGTGCGCAAACCTGCCGAGACGTTTTGCCCGGCGCGGTACACGGCGCGGCCCGCATCCCGGGCGGGCCTGACCCATGAATCGGTATGTTTCGGGATCCTTTACGTCCCGGGTAATGGCCGCGCCTACCGCCCCGCGGCTATCGTTCGGCTTCGCGACGGAGGAGGCTGCGGTGGCCGGAGTGATGTCGGGCGTGACGGCGGGCGCATTGATCGCGCAGTGGCGCAAGGCGCGGCGGCTCAGCCAGCTCGACCTGGCGCTCGACGCGGGCATCTCCGCCCGTCACCTCAGCTTCGTCGAGACCGGCCGCTCGCGCGCCAGCCGCGACCTGCTCCTCACCCTGGCGCGGACCCTCGACCTGCCGCCGCGCGACCGCAACGGCCTGCTGCTCGCCGGCGGTTTCGCGCCCGCGCACCGCGAGACGGCCCTCGACGCGCCGGAGATGGACCAGGTGCGCACGGCGCTGTCGCTGATGCTGCGCCGGAACGAGCCCTATCCGGCGGTCGTGTTCGACCGGCACTGGGACATCCTGATGACCAACGCCGCCTATGCCCGGATCGTGAACGCCACCCTGCCGGCGGGGGCGGCACAGATCGAGCCGGGCAGCCTCGCCGCGGCCCCGCGGCCGAACATCCTGCGCCTGCTCTGCGACCCGGCGGGCTACCGCCCGCACATCCGCAACTGGCCGGAGGTGGCGCGCGCCGTCCTGACGCGCGACCGCCGCGAGATCGCCCTCAACGGCGCGCGCGGCGCGGCGCTGCTGCGCGAGGTCGCGGCCTTCCCCGACGTCGCCGACATCCTGGCGACCCTCGACGCCGACCCGGCGCCCTTCCTGATCGTGCCCGTCGAACTCGCCACGCCCGCCGGCCCCGTCCGCCTGCTCAGCACCATCGCCACGCTCGGCACGGCCCAGGACATCACCCTCCAGGACATCCGCATCGAGACCTTCCACCCCGTGGACGAGGCGACTGACGCGCTCATCCGGGGCTGAGGTTTCGAGTCATCGACATGGCAGCAATGGCGCCTACCGCTGGGAGCGCGGGTGTCCCGCCCGCAAATCCCTCGCGGTCCCATATGCGGGTCCCGTGCATGGAAAAAAGGGGGCGGGCGGGACGCCCGCGCTCCCAGGGGGGCCGCGTCAGGCCTTCCCCCACCCGCCGCCGCCGGGGGTCTCGATGACGAACACGTCGTCGACGTTCATCTCCGCCTTGTCGCGTCCCGTCAGTTCCTCGACCGAGCCGTCCTTGCGGACGACGTAGTTGTGGCCGCACCGGCCGGGCTCGCCGCCGGCCATGCCGTAGGGCGGCACGGAACGGTGGCTCGACAGGATCGCGGCGGTCATCGGCTCCAGGAAGCGGACCTTGCGGATCACGCCGTCGCCGCCGTGCCACTTGCCCTCGCCGCCGCTGCCCGTGCGGACCTCGAAACTGTCGAGGCGCACGGGATAGCGCCACTCCAGGATCTCCGGGTCGGTCAGGCGCGTGTTCGTCATGTGGACGTGCACCGCCGAGGCGCCGTCGAACCCTTCCCCGGCGCCGGAGCCGCCGCAGATCGTCTCGTAATACTGGTAGCGGGCGTTGCCGAAGGTGAAGTTGTTCACCGTACCCTGCGACGCCGCGACCGCCTTCACCGCGCCGAGGAGCGTGTCGGTGATGTATTGCGAGGTCTCGACGTTGCCGCCCACCACCGCCGCCGGATAGCGCGGCTTCAGCATCGAGCCGTCGGGAATGCGGATGTCGAGCGGCACCAGGCAGCCGGCGTTCAGCGGGATGTCCGCCCCGGTCAGGCAGCGGAAGACGTAGAGCACCGCCGCCATGCAGATGGCCTGCGGCGCGTTGTAGTTGGTGTCGACCTGCGGCGACGTTCCGGCGAAGTCGATGACGGCGCTGCGCGTCTCGCGGTCGACGGTGATCTTCACCGCGACCTTGGCGCCGAAGTCCGTCTCGTATTCGAACGACCCGTCCTCCAGCCGGTCGAGCACGCGGCGCACGCTCTCCTCGGCATTGTCGCGGACGTGGCGCATATAGGCCTGGACGACGTCGAGGCCGTACTGGTCGACCAGCTTCAGCAGCTGTTCCTGGCCGCGCGCGTTGGCGGCGATGTGCGCCTTGAAGTCGGCGATGTTCTCGCGCGGGTTGCGCGCCGGGTGCTTGCCCGAGCCGAGCAGGTCCAGCGTCTCCTGCTCCAGGAAGACGCCGCGGTCGACGACCTGGAAGTCGTCGATCAGCACGCCCTCGTCGTCGATCGTGCGGCTGTTCGGCGGCATCGAGCCGGGCGTGATGCCGCCGATGTCGGCATGGTGCCCGCGCGAGGCGATGTAGAACCAGACGTCGTCGCCCTTCGGTGAGAAGACGGGCGTTACCACGGTCACGTCGGGCAGGTGCGTGCCGCCGTTGTAGGGGGCGTTCTGCATGAAGACGTCGCCCGGCCGCATGGTGGCGCGCCGGTCGCGGATGACGGTCTGCACGCTCTGGCTCATCGAGCCGAGATGCACCGGGATGTGCGGCGCGTTGGCGACCAGTTCGCCGTCCGGGCCGAACACGGCGCAGGAGAAGTCGAGCCGCTCCTTGATGTTCACCGAGGAGGCGGTGTTCTCCAGCGTCACGCCCATCTGCTCGGCGATCGACATGAAGAGGTTGTTGAAGATCTCCAGCATGACCGGATCGACTTCGGTGCCGATCGCCGTCGCCCGATCCAGGGCGACGACCCGCGTCAGCACCAGATGGCCGCGCACGTTCATCTCGGCGCGCCAGCCGGGTTCGACCACCGTCGTGGCGGTGGATTCGCGCACGATCGCCGGCCCGTCGACGACGTGACCCGGCAGCATCGCGTCGCGGTCGTAGACCGGCGTCGGCTGCCGCGCGCCGGCGAGCCAGGCCTCGACGCGCCCGACCTCCGCCGGCAGGGGGGCCGCGGCCCGTTCGGCGATGACCGGGTCGTCGGCGGCGGCCGCGTGGCCGACGATCTCGACCGAGACGGCCTCGACGATCAGCCCCTTGCCTTCCATCAGGAAGCCGAAGCGATGCCGGTGCATCTCCTCGAAGGCCTCCTGCATCGCCGCGCTGTTGGCGAACGGCACGATCAGCGCCTTGTCGGTGCCGGCATAGCGCAGATGCGCGCGCCGCACGCACTCGATCCGTTCGGCCGGCACGCCCTGCGCCTCCATCTCGGCGCGCCCGTCCGTCTCGATCCGGACGATCACCTCGTCGGCGTCCTCGACCGCCTCGGCGGTCAGTGGCTCCTCGATCGCCGCCTCGCGCAGGATGCGAAGGTCGGCGAGGCCCATGCCGTAGGCCGACAGCACGCCGGCATAGGGGTGCACGAAGATCGTGCGCATGCCGAGCGCGTCGGCGACGCCGCAGGCGTGCTGGCCGCCGGCACCGCCGAAGCACTGGAGCGCATAGCGCGACACGTCGTGGCCGCGCTGGATGGAGATCTTCTTGATCGCGTTCGCCATGTTCTCGACGGCGATCTGCAGGAAACCGTCCGCGACCTCTTCGGGCGTGCGTGTGTCGCCGGTCTCGGCGCGGATGCGCTCGGCGAGTTCGCCGAACGCGGCCGCGACCGCACTGTCGTCCAGCGGCTGGTCGCGGTTCGGTCCGAAGACGCGCGGGAAGAACTGCGGCTGCACGCGTCCCAGCATGACGTTGCAGTCGGTGACCGTCAGCGGTCCGCCGTTGCGGTAGCAGGCGGGGCCGGGGTTGGCGCCGGCGCTGTCCGGCCCGACGCGATAGCGTGCCCCGTCGAAATGCAGGATCGATCCGCCGCCGGCCGCCACCGTGTGGATGTGCAGCATCGGCGCGCGCACCCGCACGCCGGCCACCTGGCTTTCGAAGGTGCGCTCGTACTCGCCGGCATAGTGCGACACGTCGGTGGACGTGCCGCCCATGTCGAAGCCGATGATGTGGTCGAAACCGCCCATCGCCGCGGTGCGCACCGCGCCGACGATGCCGCCGGCCGGGCCGGACAGGATCGCATCCTTGCCCTGGAACATGCGCGCATCGGCGAGGCCGCCGTTCGACTGCATGAAAAGTAGGCGAGTGCCGCCGAGCTGGCTGGCCACGCGGTCGACATAGCGGCGGAGGATGGGCGACAAATAGGCATCGACCACGGTGGTGTCGCCGCGCCCGACGAACTTCATCAGCGGGCTGGTCTCGTGGCTGACCGACACCTGGGTGAAGCCCAGTTCGCGCGCCAGGTCCGCGACCGCGCGCTCGTGGTTGGTGTAGCGGTAGCCGTGCATGAAGACGATGGCGCAGGCAGTGATTCCGTCGGCGCGCGCGGCTTCGAGATCGCGGCGCGCGGCCTCCAGATCCAGCGGCCTGACCAGCGTTCCGTCCGCGCCGACCCGTTCGTCGACCTCCACCACCCGGTCGTACAGCATCTCCGGCAGCACGATGTTCAGGTCGAACAGCCGCGGCCGCGCCTGATAGCCGATGCGCAGCGCGTCGCGGAAGCCGCGGCTCACCACCAGCAGGACGCGCTCGCCCTTGCGCTCCAGCAGGGCGTTGGTCGCGACCGTGGTGCCCATCCGCACCTGCTCGATCAGCCCCGCCGGGATCGGTGCCTCGCCGTCGACGCCCAGCAGGTCGCGGATGCCCTGCAGCGCCGCATCGGCGTAGTGCGGTGCCTCCGACAGCAGCTTGTGGGTCACGTAGCCGCCGTCCGGCCGCCGCGCGACGATGTCGGTGAACGTGCCGCCCCGGTCGATCCAGAACTGCCACTTCGCACTGTTGCCGGGAGCCGTCTGCATGTTCGTCGTCCTTGGTTCGGTTCGGGCGCAGCCGACCGACGCCCGTGGGTCTTATAGCCCGCCGCTCGCGATCGTGCCGCAACCTCCGCCACCGGCGGTGGCACGGTTGTTGCTGCCTCCCGAAGCAAGGGGCCTGCCAATCGCGGCGAAGAAATGGGCAGGCGTCAATCGGAACGGGTTCGGACGAAACGGAGAGCGGGAGACGATGATGTTTGACAGGAAGAGCCGAACGGCCATGACGGCGCTGCGCCGGCGGGCCTTGTATCTCTCTGGTGTTGCGGCGTTCGCGCTGTCGGCCGTCGTGGCGGCGCCGACCGCGCAGGCGCAGGAGAAGGTGCTGCGCGTCGGCATGACGGCGGCCGACATCCCGACCAACACGGGGCAGCCCGATCAGGGCTTCGAAGGCTTCCGCTTCATGGGCTACATGCTCTACGACTCGCTGGTCCTCTGGGACCTGTCGAGCGCGACGGAGCCGTCGAAGCTGGTTCCCGGCCTCGCCGAGAGCTGGTCCGTCGATCCCAACAACAACCTCCGGTGGATCTTCAAGCTCCGCAAGGGCGTCAAGTTCCACGACGGCAGCGACTTCACGGCCGACGACGTCGTCTGGAACTTTGCGAAGGTTCGCGACGACAAGGCGCCGCAGTACGATTCGAAGCAGGCGGCCCTCGTCGCCGTTCGCATTCCGGCGCTGAAGGAAGTGAACAAGATCGACGATCACACGATCGAGATCATCACTGTCGCTCCGAACGCCGACGTGCCCTATCAGGTCAGCTTCTGGCTGATGTCGAGCCAGGAGCACTGGGAGAAGGTCGGCAGCTGGGCCGAGTTCGCGAAGAACCCGTCCGGCACCGGTCCCTGGAAGCAGGGCACCCTGACGCCGCGCGCCAGCGTCGAGATGCTGCCGAACAAGGACTATTGGAATCCGGAGCGGGTTCCGAAGGTCGACAAGGCGATCCTGCGGCCGATCCCGGAGGCGTCCGCGCGTGTCGCAGCGTTGCTCTCCGGCCAGGTCGACTTCATCGAGGCGCCGCCGCCGGACGCCGTGCCGCGCCTCGAGCAGCAGGGCATGAAGATCGTCACCAACGCCTACCCGCACAACTGGGCGGTCGAGCTCAGCAAGGCGGAAGGGTCGCCGTGGAACGACATCCGGGTCCGCAAGGCGGCCAATCTCTGCGTCGACCGCGACAATATGGTCGAGCTGCTCGGCGGCCTCGCCATCGCCTCGAAGGGCCACGTGCCGCCGGGCGACACCTGGTTCGGCAAGCCCAGCTTCGACATCAAGTACGATCCCGATACGGCTCGTAAGATGATGGAAGAGGCGGGTCACACGAAGGACAAGCCGCTCAGCGTGAAGATCGCGATCTCGACCAGCGGTTCCGGCCAGATGCAGCCGCTGCCGATGTTCGAGTTCCTCCAGGCGAATCTCAACGAGTGCCACTTCAAGGTCGAAGCGGAAGTGATGGAGTGGAACGCACTGCTCGCGTTCGGCCGTCAGCCCGCGAACGGCGCCGAAGCGAAGGCCGCCGGCGTGAACGGCATCATCATCAGCCGCGCCGTCCAGGACCCGTACAGCGCCCTGGAGCGCTCCTACATGAGCACGCGCATCACGCCCAAGGGCTCGAACTGGGGCCTGGTCAACGTTCCCGAGTATGACGCGCTGTTCACCAAGGCTTCGCAGTCGTTCGACATGGAAGCGCAGAACCTCGTGCTGCAGGAAGTGCACGCGAAGATCGTCGACAATGCCGAGTGGATCTGGGTCGTACACGACGTGAACCCGCGGGCGATCTCGCCGCGCGTCAAGGGTTTCGTCCAGGCGAAGAGCTGGTTCCAGGACCTGACGCCGATCACGATCGAGAAGTAATCGCGGCCTCGCATGCCGGGGCGCGGCCCCGGCATGCTTCCGCCCGCCCGGCGAAGGCCGGTGCGACTTCTGTTCGGCCGACGAACGTCGGCATGAATTCCGCCCGCATGCCCTCCGACGGGTCCACGGAGACCGGCGCAAATGCTGTTCTACATCCTGCGACGCATCCTCTACGCCATTCCCATCTCCATCGGCGTCAGCGTCGTGTGTTTCTCGCTGGTCTATATCGGGCCGGGCGACCCGCTCAGCGCCATCCTGCCGGCGGAAGCCTCGCAGGAGATCGTCGACCGTATGAAGCGGGAGTATGGGCTGGATAAGCCGCTGCCGGTCCAGTATCTCGTCTGGCTCGGCAAGCTCCTGACGGGCGACCTCGGCATCTCGATTCAGACGGGGCGGCCGGTCATCGCCGAACTTGGGCCGGCACTGGTCAACAGCGTCATCCTCGCCGTCGGCGCGGCACTGGTGGGCTTCGGCCTCGGGTCGCTGTTCGGCGGCATCGCCGGCTACAACCAGGGCCGTCCGGCCGACCGTTTCTTCACCGCCTTCGCGATCACCGGCGTCAGCGTTCCGCATTACTGGCTGGCAATCGTGCTGGTCATCATCTTCTCGGTGGAACTCGGGTGGCTGCCCTCCCTGGGCATGACCGGCAGCGGCGGTACGGAGTTCACCTTCTCGGCCGAAAACTTCCGTCACATGGTTCTGCCAGTCATCGCCCTGTCGGTGATCCCCATCGGCATTCTCGCCCGCACCGTGCGTGGCGCCGTCAGCGAACTGCTGGCGATGGAATTCGTCGAGGCGCTGCGCTCCAAGGGCCTCAGCGAGGCGAAGATCCTGCGGCACGTCACCAAGAACGTCGCTCCCCAGGCGCTCGCCGTCGTGGGCCTGCAACTCGGCTCGCTGCTCGGCGGATCGATCCTGGTCGAGACGGTGTTCGCCTGGCCCGGGACCGGCCTGCTGCTCAACAACGCGATCTTCGCGCGCGACATCCCGATGCTCCAGGGCACGATCCTGGTGCTGGCGCTGATCTTCGTCTCGCTGAACCTCATCGTCGACGTGATCCAGGCATCGCTCGACCCGCGCATCGCGCGCTGACCGCCCCGACAGACCCGGCCAGAAAGAGGCATCGACCATGGCAACCACGATGGCAGCCGGACCGGTCCCGACCGTCGAACCAGCGGAGTTCGTCGCCGAACGGCGCGGCTACTGGTCGATGGTGTTCACCCGGCTGCGCCGCGACCCCGTGACGATCGTCTGCCTGCTGATCATCCTGACGATCATACTGGCGGCGGTCTTCGCCCCCTGGGTGGCGCCGCACGACCCCTACAAGACCAGCATGCTGAAGCGGCTGAAGCCGCCCGGCACCGACGATTTCCTGCTCGGCACCGACGAACTCGGCCGCGACATGCTGACACGCTTGATCTATGGCGGGCGCGTGTCGCTGTTCACCGCCATCGCGCCGGTCGTCATGGCGCTGCTGCTCGGCGGTTCGCTCGGCGTCATCGCCGGCTTCGTCGGCGGCAAGGTCAACATGGCGATCATGCGGACCATGGACGTGTTCTACGCGTTCCCGTCCGTGCTCCTCGCGATCGCGATCTCCGGCGCGCTCGGTACCGGCATCGTCAACGCGGTGATCGCGCTGACCCTGGTCTTCATGCCGCCGATCTGCCGCGTCGCGGAGACCGTGACGACCCAGGTGCGCAACCTCGATTTCGTCGCGGCGGCCCGGGCGACACCGGCCGGAACGATGCGCATCCTGCTGGTCCACGTGCTCGGCAATGTGCTGGGGCCGATCCTGATCTATGCGTCCAGCCTGATCAGCGTCAGCATCATCATCGCCTCGGGCCTCAGCTTCCTGGGTCTCGGCGTCTCGCCGCCGGAAGCCGACTGGGGCCTGATGCTGAACACGCTGCGCCAGTCGATCTACGTCGCGCCGTTGAACGCGGCCCTGCCCGGCGTGATGATCTTCATCACGGGCATGTGCTTCAATCTGATGAGCGACGGCCTGCGGACGGCCATGGACATGAAGCTCTGAGGGGGTGGCGATGAGCGAAGACGTGACACTGGAGGCCTTCCGCGCCATCGCGGCGCAGGCGAGGCTCGCGCTCGACGAGGGCGAGACGGTGCGGATGCACGAAGGCTATCTCGGCTTGCAGACGCTGCTCGCGCGCCTGCCCGCAGCGCCGGACATGGCGGATGAGCCGTCCCTCGTGTTCCTTCCAACCGGCACGCGGGTCGTGCTGTGAGCGACCTGCACTATCTCTCCATCGCCGATGCCGGTGCGGCGATCCGGGAGCGAAAGGTGAGCAGCGCCGAACTGGTCGAGGCCTGCCTCACGCGCATCGAGATGGTCGACGGCGACCTGCATTCCTTCATCACGGTCACCGGTGCCGACGCCCGTGCCGAGGCGGTGGCGGCCGACCGCGCCATCGCCGAGGGCGGCTGGAAGGGGCCGCTGCACGGCGTGCCGATCGCACTGAAGGACATCTATTCGACCGCCGGCGTGCGCACGACCTGTCACTCGCGCCTGCTGCACGACAACGTGCCGCAGGAGGATGCCGAGACCGTGGCGCGGCTGAAGGCGGCCGGTGCCATCGTCGTCGGCAAGCTCGCGACCCACGAATTCGCCTTCGGCGGGCCGTCGCACGACCTGCCCTGGCCGGCCGCGCGCAATCCCTGGAACCCGGACCACATTCCCGCCGGCTCGTCGAGCGGCTCCGGTGCCGCGGTTGCCGCCGGCCTCTGCGCCGGCGCCATGGGCTCGGACACCGGCGGCTCGATCCGCGGCCCGGCCGGGGTCTGCGGCATCGCCGGCCTGAAGCCCAGCTACGGCCGGGTCAGCCGCCGCGGCGTCTACCCGCTCAGCTGGACGCTCGACCATGCCGGCCCGATGGCCCGCAGCGTCGAGGACTGCGCCCTGATGATGCAGGCGCTCGCCGGTTACGACCCGCAGGATCCCGCCAGCGTCGACGTCCTGGTCCCCGACTACGCCGCCGCCCTGAAGCGTCCCGCGGCCAATCTGCGCGTCGGCTACGTCCGGGCATGGCACGAAGGGCCGGATGGTGCCGACGCCGACGTCTGCGCGGCGCTCGACCGGGCGGTCGTGCTCCTGGGCGAGCAGGGCATGGAGGTCGTCGACGTCGACCTGCCGGACATCCGCGACTTCCACGCCTGCGGCCGCATCATCCTGCTGGCCGAGGCTTGGGCAATCCACCGCGCCACGGTGACCGCGACGCCGGAGAATTACGGCGCCTTCTTCCGCGACCGCATCCGGCTCGGCGCCTTCATCTCGGCGGCCGATTATGTCGAGGCCGTCCGCATGCGGCGCCGCCTGACCGAAGCGACCGCGGCGGCGATGGAGGCCGCGGGCGTCGACCTGCTGCTCTGCGCCAACCAGTACGGACCGGCGGAGCGGTTCGACCAGGCGACGCGCACCTTCCCGTTCTTCGGCAAGCCCTACCTGACCATGCCGTTCAACGTGACCGGCCAGCCGGCGCTGACCGTCTGTGCCGGCTTCGCCGAAAGCGGCCTGCCGATCGGCATCCAGATCGCCGGGCGCGCCTTTACCGACATGCTCGTGCTGCATGCGGGCCACCTCTACGAACAGGCGCGCGGCGACCTCGGCCGCCATCCGCCCATCTGACGGACCGGGAGACAACGATGACGACCCAGCGGCCGCGCGTGGCGGTGATCGGCACCGGCGGGACCATGTCCTCGGTCGGCCGCCACCCGCTCGACCTGATCGAGTATCCCGACACCGGGATCAAGCTCCAGGTCGACGAACTGATCGAGCGCTTTCCGATCGTCCACGAGGTGGCCGACGTGGTGCCGATCCGCTTCCAGGCGGTCGGCAGTACCCAGATCGGGCCGAAGGACTGGCTCGACCTGCTGAAGATCATCCACGACGCCGCGGCGCAGGATCCCGCCATCGACGGCTTCGTCGTGACCCACGGCACGGCGACGACCGAGGAGACGGCCTGGTTCCTCGGCCTCGCCGCCAAGGTGGAGCAGCCGATCGTCGTGGTCGGCGCGCAGCGTCCATCCTCCGGCCTCGGCACCGATGCCGGCATCAATCTCGTCAACGCCATCCGCACGGCCGGCTCCCCGGCGGCGCGCGGGATGGGGGCCCTCGTGGTGCTTAACGACGAGATCCAGTCGGCCCGCGAGGTCACCAAGACCTCGACCCTGCGCCAGCAGACCTTCCGCTCGCCCGATTTCGGCATCCTCGGCCATGCCGACGCCGATGCGGTCGCCTTCTATCGCAAGCCGCTGCGCCGGCACATGCCCGACACGGAGTTCGACGTGGCCGGCCTCGATGCGCTGCCGCGCGTCGACATCGCCTACGCCTATGCCGGCGTCGACGGCGTGGCGGTCGACGCCTACGTCGCCGCGGGCGCCAAGGGCATCGTCACCGCCGGCTTCGCGCCCGGCTCGACCTCGCCGGCCGAGACCGACGCGCTCGACCGCGCCGTCGCCGCCGGCGTCGTCGTCGTCCAGTCGACCCGCGCCGGCAGCGGCCGCGTCACCCAGCGCGCCAACCTGTCGAGCCACGGCTTCGTCGCCGCCGACAATCTCAATCCGCAGAAGGCGCGCATCCTGCTGATGCTGGCGCTGACCGTGACGCAGGACCGCAAGGAGATCGAGCGGATCTTCGCGACCTACTGAACCGGGGTTTCGCTCCCGGGATTTCCGCCTCGGGGGTGCGGCGCGGCGCCGGGACTGCTATCAGGCATGTCCCGACCGCTCGCGCGAGCCGCCCATGCCCCTTCCCGAGATCGTGCCGCTGGTGCTCGCCGTCTGCGTGGCGGCCCTCTTCGCCGGCGGGTTCGTCAAGGGCGTGACCGGCATGGGCCTGCCGCTCGTCGCGGTGCCGGTCATGGCCCTGGTCACCGACGTGGCGGCCGTCCTGCCCGTCATCGCCATCCCGACGGTCCTCTCCAACATCGTCCAGGTCTGGCAGGCCGGCCGCCTGCGCGAGGCGGCGCTGCGCTTCTGGCCGGCCTTCCTCTGCATCGCCGTCGCCACCTGGATCGGCACCGGCCTCGTCGCCGTCGCCGATGCGGAACTGCTTCGGCTCGTCGTCGGCATCGTGGTGATCGTGCTCGCCCTCGTCAGCCTCGCACGCTTCGCCCCGGAAGTGTCGCCCACGGCGGAGCGCTGGCTCGGGCCGCTCGCCGGGACCGCGACCGGCCTCCTCGGCGGCCTGACCTCGATCTTCAGCCCGCCGCTGGCCATGTACCTGCTGGCGCTGAAGGTCGGCAGCGACCTGTTCGTGTCCGCCATGGGCGTCGGCATGCTGACCGGGACGGTCATGTTCACCGGCGGCCTCGCCGGCTACGACCTGCTCGGGCCGCAGGAACTGGTGCTCGCCACCGCGGCGATCGTACCCGTCGTCGGCGGCCAGTGGTGCGGCGCCTGGATGCGGCGGCGACTCGGCGCCGAGACCTTCCGCCGCGCCGTCCTCGCCATGCTCCTGGCGGTCGGCGCCACCCTGGTCTGGAAGTCGATCTGAGAGGACCCGCGATGGAATTCCGTTCGATCTACGTCACCGCCGCCTCCCTCGACGAGGCGAAGCGCATCGGTCGTGCGCTGGTCGCGGAGCGGCTCGTCGCCTGCGTCAACATCATGCCCGGCGCCACCTCGCTCTACCGCTGGGAGGGCGCGGTGCACGAGGACTCCGAAACGGTCTTCTTCGCGAAGACCCGCGCCGAGCTGGTCGATGCCGTGGTCGCCCGTGTCACGGACCTTCACGGCTACGACGTGCCCTGTGTCGTCGCGCTGCCGATCGAGGCGGGAAACCCGGACTATCTGCGCTGGATCGCGGCCGAGACGCAGGGCTGATCTGCAGAGTCGGCGTATGGCGACCGCATGGCCGGCGGTGTAGGCTGCCCGTCGCTTCGGGTGCGGTCCGCCGCGCCCCCGAAACTGCGGCGAGACGCTTCGATGTCCGACACGTCCATGTCCGACACGTCCAACTCGGACAGGCCCCAGCGCGGTCTGATGCCCTTCCTGTGCGTCGGCCACAGCATCGACCACATGTTCATGCTGCTCTATCCGACCGTCGTCCTCGCCCTCGAGGCGGAGATGGGCTGGAGCTACGGCGAGCTGCTCAACCTGTCGATCGGCGGCTTCATCATGTTCGGCCTCGGCGCGCCGCTGGCCGGCTGGCTGGCCGACCGCTGGAGCGCCGGCGGCGCGATGATCGCCTTCTTCGTCGGCATCGGCCTGTCCGCGATCGTCACCGGTCTCGCGACCGGGCCGGTCGGCATCTTCATCGGCCTCACGCTGATCGGCCTGTTCGCCTCGATCTATCATCCCGTCGGCATCGCCCTGATCGTCCAGACGGCGGGCGACCGGCGCGGCCGCTATCTCGGCATCAACGGCGTCTTCGGCAGTGCCGGGATGGGTATCGCGGCCCTCGTCGCCGGCGCGCTCATGCAGCTGATCAGCTGGCGCGCCGCCTTCATCCTGCCGGGTGCCGTCGCCGTCGGCATCGGCCTCTGGTTCGCCGCCATGTTCCGCACCGGCATCCACAAGGCGCCCAGCAGCGGCAGCGACGACCGGCCGGCCGGCGGCATGGGCGCGTTCGTGCGCATCATGGCGGTCATCGGCGTCATCACCATCCTCTCCGGCATGGTGTTCCAGGCGCTCACCGTTGGCCTGCCGAAGTTCCTCGACCATCGCGTCGACTTCCTGCAGGGCGGCGGCCTCGGCGTCGGTATGGCGACCACCGTCATCATGCTCATCGGCGGCGCGGCGCAGCTCGGCGGCGGCTGGCTGGCGGACCGCCTGCCGCTGCGCCAGGCCTATTTCCTGGTCTACGGCATGATGGTCCCGGCGATGGCGGTCGCCACGGTGGCGGCCGGCGCGCCGCTGATCCTCGTCATGATCATGTCGATCGCGATCACCGTGGGAATCCAGCCCGTCGCGGACTCGCTGTTCGCCCGCTACATCCCGCCGAAATGGCTCAGCACGGCCTTCGGCTTCCGCTTCGCCCTGTCGCTCACCGTCAGCGCCGTCGCCGTGCCGCTGGTCGGCGGTCTCTTCGACCTCACCGGCGATTTCGCCTGGCTGTTCGGCATTCTCGCGGTCTTCGCCCTCGGCGTGCTCGGTGCCGTCGCGCTCCTGCCGGCGCGCACGCCGGGCGACGCGGTCGGTCGGCCCGCCGCCGCACCCGCACCCGTCGCGGCGGAATAGACGGGGCGTGCCGGACGGAGCGACCGCAGTCCCGGCGACGGACGAGACCCGCCCGCATCCCGGCCTCGCCGCCCTCTTCGCCGGCTTTGTCTCGGTCTCGGCCTTCGCCTTCGGCGGCGTGCTGCCCTGGGCGCGGCTGATCCTGGTCGAGCGCCGCCGCTGGCTGACGCCGGACGAGTTCACCGACGTGCTGTCGCTCTGCCAGTTCCTGCCCGGCCCGAACATCGTCAACGTCTCGATCGCCGTCGGCGGCCGCTTCCGCGGCGTGCCGGGCGCGATCGCCGCCGTCACCGGCCTGTGGGCGATCCCGATCGTCCTCGTCCTCTCCCTGGGGGCCCTCTACACCCACTATGGCGAGAGCGAGGCCATCGCCGGCGCGCTCGGCGGCATCGCCGCCGGTGCCGCGGGCCTCGTCGTGGCCATGGTCGCGAAGATGATCGGCCCATTGCTCGGCCGGCGCTGGCGCACCGCTGTCCCGATGATGCTGCTCGCCTTCGTCGCGATCGGCGTCATGCGCTGGCCGCTGCTGCCGGTGCTCCTCGTCCTGGCGCCGATCGCCATCGCCCTCGTCTGGCGCCGCCGATGAGCCCATCGATGCGGAGCGGCCGATGCTGAGCGACCTGCCCGGTGGCGACCTGCTGATGCTGGTCCTCTATTTCGCCAAGCTGTCGCTGCTCGCGGTCGGCGGCGGCAACAGCATCCTGCCCGAAATGTACCGCCTCACGGTCGAGGTGGAGCACTGGCTGACGCCGGAGGAGTTCGCCGACCTCTTCGCCATCGCCCAGGCGACGCCGGGACCGAACATGCTGATCGTCACGCTGATCGGCTGGCACGTCGCGGGCATTGCCGGCGCGATGACGGCGACCCTGGCGCTGTGCATCCCCTCCTGCACCCTGACCTACTTGGTGTTCCGCGCCTGGGGCCGCTTCGCCGACCGCCCGTGGCGCGCCGCCGTCCAGCTCGGCCTGGCGCCGCTCACCGTCGGCCTCGTCGCCGCCGGCGCCCTCATGCTGGTGCTCGCGACCGCGCGCAGCAACGCCGGCATGGCGATCATCGCCGCCACTGCCGCCGGCGCCTACTTCACGCGCCTCAACCCCGTCTGGCTGCTGCTCTGCGCCGCCGCGGCCGGCTACCTGCTCGGCGCCTGACCCCTCAGGCGGCGGTCAGTCCGCTCGCTGCCTCGCGCAGCCGAAACTTCTGGATCTTGCCGCTCGGCGTGCGCGGCATCTCGTCCACCACCTCCAGCCGCTCCGGCAGGTACTGGCGCGCCATGTGCCGCCCCTCCAGCCAGGCCACGGCCTCGTCCAACGTCAGTGCGGCCCCCGGCTTCAGCGTCACGAAGGCGCAGGCGCGCTCGCCCAGCCGTTCGTCAGGCATCGCAACGATGGCGACGTCCTGCACGGCCGGATGGCGGTAGAGGATCTCCTCGACCTCGACGATCGGGATGTTCTCGCCGCCGCGGATGATGATGTCCTTCGACCGGCCGGTGATGCGGATGTAGCCGTCCGCGTCCATACGGGCCATGTCGCCCGTCTCGAACCAGCCCTCGGCGTTGGTGTCGTAACGCTCCGGCCGCTTCAGATAGCCGACGAAGTTGGCCGGACCGCGTGCCTGCAGCCGCCCTTCCTCGCCGGTCGGCATGGGAGCGCCGTCCTCGCCGACCACCCGGACCTCCGCGCCCGGGATCGGCAGGCCGTCCGTGCCGAAGATCTTCTCCGGCGGATCGTCGGCGCGCGTGCCCGTGGTGAAGCCGTTTTCCGACATGCCCCATCCGGCGTGCACGCTGCAGCCCAGGCGCTTCGTCGCCCGCTCGACCAGCACCCGCGGGATCGGCGCGCCGGCGGAGACGAAGGCGCGCAGGGTGGACAGGTCGTAGCGTTCCGCCGCCGGCGTGTCGGCCAGGTCGGCGACGAAGGGCGTGGCCCCCATCGTGTAGGTCAGCGCCTCGTCCTGGATCAGCCGCGCCGCGTCCTCCGGATTCCAGACGTCGAGCATCGCCAGCTTGATGCCCAGCACCTGGGAGACCATCAGCCCGTAGAGGAAGGCCGACTGGTGCGCCAGCGGCGACCCCATCAGGATCGCGTCGTCCCGGTGGAGGCCGTTGCGCTCGATGAAGCCCAGCACCGCCGCCAGCAGCGTGTTCGACGTGTGCATCACGCCCTTCGGCTCGCCCGTCGTGCCGGAGGTGTAGATCAGCTCGACCACGTCGTCCGGGGATGGACGGCTCGCGGCGAACAGCGCCCGCGCATCCGTCTCGTCCTCCCAGCGCCGGTCGACCAGTGCCGCCTCGAACGACGTCTCGCCGGCGCCGCCGACCGCCAGGACGTGGGCGAGGGCGGGCAGCTGGCCGCGGATCTCCCGCACCATCGCCGGATAGTCGAAGCCGCGGAACCGCTGCGGCACGACCAGAACCCTGCTCTCGGCCAGCCCCAGCATGAAGGACAGTTCGCGCGACCGGAAGATCGGCATCAGCGGGTTCGTGCAGGCGCCGATGCGCAGGCAGGCGAGGTGCAGCGCTACGAACTGCCACCAGTTCGGCAGCTGCACCGACACGACGTCCGACCGGCGCACGCCGAGTGCGTGCAGCCCCAGCGCGATGCGCGTCGACAGGCGGTCGAGCTGGCGGAAGGACAGCACGGTGCGCGTGCCGCTGCTGCTGTTCCGGTCGATCACCGCCACCCGGTCCGGGTGCCGGGCGACGGCCTCGTCGTGATAGTCGATCAGCAGTCGGTCGCGCCACAGGCCGGCGGCACGCATGGCCTCGCCGCGCGCCTTTGGCAGAATCGGCTGGAAGTCCATTCGGCGTCTCTCCCGGCGCCGCGGCGCGTGCGGCGGTCTGTTCCGCGTCCGGTCGGTGCCGGTACGTGCTTGTCGCGCGGAATGATCCGGCGCGCGCCGCACCCTTGTCAATTTCGGCCGCGGTTGCGCCGGCGCGCCCGCGGGGCGATCCTCTGGCGCGACAGGAACGGGAGGAAGCGATGGCGGAAGGCGCGAACGGGGTCGCGGTGATTGTCGGCGTCGGGCCGGGGCTGGGGGCATCCCTCGGCCGGCGTTTCGCCGCCGGGGGCATGTCGGTGGCGCTCGCTGCGCGCCGGCCCGAGCGCCTGCAGCCGATGCTGGCCGAGATGGGCGCGGGTGCCAGGGCCTATGCCTGCGATGCCACCCGCGAGGAGCAGGTTGTCGCCCTGTTTGCGGCGGTGCGCCAGGATCTGGGCGAACCCGACGTCGTCGTGTTCAACGCCAGCGGCCGGGTGCGCAAGCCGCTGATCGAGATCCAGGTGGCGGAACTGGAGGCGGCGTGGCGCGGCGCCTGCCTCGGCGGCTTCATCGTTGGGCGGGAAGCGGCCCGGGCGATGCTGCCGCGCGGGCAGGGGACGATCCTCTTCACCGGCGCCACCGCCTCGCTGAAGGGCTACGCGAACTCGGCCGGCTTCGCGATCGGCAAGTTCGGCCTGCGTGGGCTGGCGCAGTCCATGGCGCGCGAACTGGGGCCCCAGGGCATCCACGTCGCCCACATCAACGTCGACGGCAGCATCCTGCCCCAACGGCGTGATGCCGCGACGGATGCCGCCGACGACCGGCTCGATCCGGATGCGATCGCCGAAACCTACTGGCAGCTGTATCGCCAGCACCGCAGCGCCTGGACCCAGGAGATCGACGTGCGTCCCTGGGTCGAGCGCTTCTGAGGCGCCGGCGCGGCCGTCAGTTGACCGTCGGCGCGGCCGGCGCGGTCGCCTGCTGCTGGGCCGCGTTCTGCTGGTAGAGGCGGCCGAAATCGATCGGGTTGATCAGCAGCGGCGGGAAGCCGCCGTTACGCACCGAGTCGGCGATGATCTGGCGCGCGAACGGGAACAGCAGGCGCGGGCCCTCGATCGTGACCAGCGGCTGCACATGCTGGTCCGGCACGTTGCCGACGACGCAGATGCCGGCATAGGACAGCTCGACCATGAAGAACACCGCCTCCTCGCGCGCCGCGCGGACCCGGATGTTCAGGACGACCTCGACCACCCGCTGCTGCAGCGGCTGCACTTCGACGTTGATGTCGACGTTGATCTCCGGCGGCGTGCCGAGTTCGCCGAAGGACTGCGGCGCCCGCGGATTCTCGAACGACAGGTCCTTCACATACTGGACGTTGATCGAGAGGGGCGGCAGGTCGGGAGCCTGGCCAGCCTGCGGCTGCGTGCCCTGGTTCGTATCGCCGGTATCAGCCATGGTCGCCTCGTCTGCGAAAGGCGCTTCCGCTAACACGGATGGGCCGGGGATACAACGCGCCTGTCGGTCGGCTGCGATCCGGCCGTGCGGCGCACCGTTGCCACGCGAGGCGACTTGTCGCACGCTCCCTCACTGACCACTTTCGATCAGAGGCTGACAGGGGTCGTCGCGATGTTCAGGGATCTCCGCGCAGAAATCGACTCCTATGTCGAGCGCGATCCGGCACTGCGTTCGCGGCTGGAGGTGGCCCTCTGCTACCCCGGCTTCCATGCGCTCGTCTTCCACCGCATGGGCAACGCGGCGTGGCGGCGCGGCTGGCACCTGCTCGGCCGCTTCATCTCGCATCTCGGCCGCGTCTTCACGGGCATCGAGATCCATCCGGGCGCGCGTATCGGCAAGCGTCTCTTCATCGACCACGGCATGGGCGTGGTGATCGGCGAGACGGCCGAGGTCGGCGACGACGTCACCCTCTATCAGGGCGTGACCCTCGGCGGCACCTCGCTGGAGAAGGGCAAGCGCCACCCGACGCTGGAGGACGGCGTGATCGTAGGCTCGGGCGCGCAGATCCTGGGACCGTTCACGGTCGGCAAGGGCGCGCGGGTCGGTGCCAATTCCGTCGTGCTGCAGGCGGTGCCGCCCGGCGTCACCGTGGTCGGCATACCGGCGCAGATCGCCTCGCGCCGCGACGGCAGCGCCAGCCGCCGCAGCGTCTTCGAGGCCTACGGCATGCCCTGCGAGGGCGTCGAGGATCCGCTCGCCTGCGCGATCGAAACGCTGCTGAAGCGAGTCGAGACGCTGAACGAGCGGGTCGCCGTCCTGGAGGGCGAGCGCGCCGACTTCCTGTCGCCGCCCGAGCGCCGCACCGGCACCAACGACTGAGGTTCCGCGGTCAGGGGGCGCGTAGGAACCGCACCGCCGCGACCAGCAGGGATCCCTCCGCCGAAAGCCGCAGCGTGTCGCCCGCTTCGAGCGGGCCGAGGTCGACCCGCGTCCATGCCGCCGCATCCAGCGGGTGCCGGGTCTCGCCGCCGTGCGCGCCCGCCACCAACCGCGCACCGTCCTTGGCTGACCGCGCGAAAACTGCCGCCGCCGCTGCCGCGCCCGGCACGGGCACCTCCAACGGGGCGCCGGCGCGCAGCAGCCAGGCCGCCCGGCTCCCCGTCTCGTCTTCGACCCGCCGGAAGGGGATGCCGCCGGCCGCCCAGGTGCGCGGGCTGTACAGCCAAGCGTCCGGCTGCGGCGTTGCCGTCTCGGCCGGGCCAGGAAACGGCGCGTCGACCGTGACGAAGGGATGCCATCCCGGCGCCACCACCGTATCGGCGCAGTTCGCGAAGCCCATCCGCTTGCGCGTCGACGTCGGATCGGGCTCGACGTTGCCCAGGACCAGCGACCGGACATCGCCGTTCGAGCCGGGAACCTTGCCGATGCCGGTCAGGAACATGGCGCCGTTGTCCGGCCGGTAGACGAAAGTCGGGACGTTTGGGAATGAATCGGGATGGCTGGTATCGATCAGGGCATCGTGCGCCCCGCCGTGCAGCAGCGCATAGCCGTGGATCCGCACGACGCGTGCCGCCGCGGCCGACCAGGTGAAGACGAAGCCGCGCGACCAGACCCGCACCGCGGCACCGTCGACCGCCGTCACCAGGCAGGTGTCACGCTGCCCCTCCGGCCCGTGCAGTTCGATCAGCGACAGGCCGGGAAACAGGATGCCGCCGGCATCGCCGGACAGGATCACCCGGTCGTCGTCCGCCCGGACACGCGCCGTGATCCCTGCCTGTGCCGTCAGGTCGAAGCGGCCGGCGCCGCGCGGCGGGCCCTGGACGTTCGCCTCGGTGCGCAGCCGCGTCGCCGCCAGCTGCACCCCGTCCGAGACGACTGCGCCGAAGGTGAAGCTCTCCGCCTGGATGTCGGCCAGCCGGTGCTGCACGCCGAACCAGCCCGACCGGCGCAGCAGGAAGGGCAGATGACCGTTGTTGCAGCGGACGTTGCGGATCACGGGCGCATCGCAGCCCCATGTTTCGACCTGGACGTCGCCGCCGACCAGGGTGCAGTCTTCGATCGTGCTCTCGAAGCACTTGGTCAGGAAGATCAGGCGCTGGCCGCTCCGCTCGATCCGCCCGCCTTCGTCGGAACCGTGCTTCGCGATCCCGCCGCGGATCCGGCACCCCTCGAACCGCACGCCGTGAACGTATTTCTGTCCCTGGCGGTCGCGCACCGTCTCGTAGCGCACAGGGTCGAGCGACCCGTCCTCGGCCGCGGTGCCGAAGGCGAAGCCGTGGGTGTCGCCCAGGCGGAAGTCGATGTCGGCATGGACGAAGGGGCCGATCGTCTCGTGCAGCGGCGGCTCGCGGTCGAAGCGGCGGATCAGCCAGCCGCCCGCGCCGATCGCGGAGGCGTCGACGACGGTGGTGTTGTCGGAGCGGTACTGCCCCCGCTCCGGCATCTGGCCGCGCAGGTGCCAGCGGGATGCGGTCGGGGCGAGGGAGGCCGAGATCCGGATCGTCCCCTTCGGCAGCATCAGGCGGCGCCCTGCAGCCGCGTCGATTGCACGGGTCAGGGCCGGACCGTCGTCCGTCACGCCGTCCGCCCGGACGCCGAACCACGCGGCCTGCCAATCGCCGTCGATCAGCCGCCGCCACCGTCCGGTCCCGCCGTCCACCGGCGCGAAGACGGTGCCGCCGTCCTCGGCCTCGGCGGCCGCCGCGTCCCACCAGAAGACGCCGCCGCCGCCGTCGCCGCGGACCTGCCGGCCGAGCGCGTGGCGCACCGCGCCGTCGCGTCGCGCGCCCGGCGGCACCGCGCGGAGCGCCTCGACGGTTTCGACGGCTGCGGTGGCGTCGCGTTCCGTGCCGCGAGCACCGGCGGCGGTCCCGACGAGCGCGCCCGCGGCACCGGTCAGGGCGATGAACAGGCGTCGGGAGATCGGCACGGCTGTCGGACATCCGGAGGTTGCGCACGGCGAGTGTCGGCCTCGTGCGCTTCGCGGTAAAGGGCGACCGTAACCCGTCCCGGGATTGTCATCGGATCGACCGACGGCCGACACGATGCGGGCGTATGCTCGCATCGGCCGCCTCCCGCGCGGTCGCCGCGGGCGCCCTGCCTGCCTTTCGGCCCCGCGCTCCCCACGCGGGGCCGATCGCTGTCCGGCCCGTGGTTAGCGGCCGAGTCCGGCAACGAAGGCCGCCACCGCGTCGCCGATCTCGGCGGGCGAATCCTCCTGGATGAAGTGCGACCCGGCCACCGTCACCTCGCGCTGGTTCGGCCAGGTCCGGCAGAAGTCGCGCTGCGCCCCCGTCAGGATCGAGCCGGGCTCGGCATTGACGAACAGCTTCGGCATCGGCGACTGCGCCATGAAGGCGGCATAGGCCTCGGCCGTCTCCACCACCTCCGGCGGCTCGCCCTCGATCGGGATCTGCCGCGGCCACGTCAGCGTCGGCCGCCGCACCTCGCCCGCCTCGCGGAAGGGCGCTCGGTAGGCCTCCATCTCCTCGGGTGCCAGCTTGCGCAGGATGCTGGCCGGCAGGATGCGCTCGACGAAGACGTTCTTCTCCAGGACCATCGCCTCGCCCGCCGGCGAGCGCATGCCCTGGAACACAGCCCGCGCGTTCTCCGGCCACTCGTCCCAGGTCAGCGGCCGGACGATCGTCTCCATGTAGGCGACGCCGGCGACCCGCTCGGGATGCCGCCGCGCCCAGTCGAAACCCAGCGCGCCGCCCCAGTCGTGCGCCACCAGCACGACGCCGTCGAGCTTCAGCGCGTCGAACCAGGCGTCCAGATAATGGGCATGGTCGGCGAAGGCGTAGCCCCGCTTCGACGGCCCCGACGCGCCCATGCCGACCAGGTCGGGCGCCAGGCAGCGCGCACTGCCCGCGACGCGCGCGATCACGTTGCGCCACAGGAAGGACGAGGTCGGATTGCCGTGCAGGAACACGACGTTCCGGCCTTCGCCCACGTCGACATAGGTCATCTCGGTGTCGCCGACGGCGACGCGCTTGCGCGGATGCGGGTCGGTGGCGCTCGGTTCGCTCATGGACATCTCCTCTTTGCGTGGGCGCATCTGAGCGGTTTCTGGCATGACCGGCAACGCCGTGTCATCGTCGGAGCATGACCGCTTCCACCGCCTCCGCCCACGTCAATCCCGCACGCGGCGACGCCGTCCGCCTGTGGCGCGAGGGGCTGGCGGCGCTGTCCGCCGCCGATCCCGACATGGGCCGCGCCGCCGCCGAGGCGGGCGAGCCCGCCTTCGAACTGCGCGAGCCGGGGTTCCCGACGCTGCTGCGGGCGATCGTGGCGCAGCAGGTGTCCGCGGCCTCGGCTCGGGCGATCTGGGCACGGCTCGAGGCCGCCTTGCACCCGGTGAGCGCCGAGGGCTTCCTCGCCCTCGACGAGGAGGCGGTCCGCGGCCTGGGTTTCAGCCGCCCGAAGCTGGCCTACGCGCGCGGCCTCGCCGAGGCGGTCGCGTCCGGCGCCTGCGACCTGGATGCGCTGGCGGACCTGCCGGACGACGCGGCGCTGGCGGAACTGGTCCGTCTGAAGGGGATCGGCCGCTGGACGGCGGAGGTCTACCTGCTGTTCGCGCTCGGCCGGCCGGACGTCTGGCCGGCGCAGGACTTGGCCCTCGCCGTCGCCGCGCAGAAGATCAAGAACCTGCCGTCGCGCCCGACCTTCGCCGAGATGGACGCGCTGGCCGAAGCCTGGCGGCCCTGGCGCAGCGTCGCCGCGATCCTGCTCTGGCACTACTACCGCAAGATGCCGTGAGCCGTCAGCGGGCGGCCGGCGCATCGATCTCCAGCGGATGGTGTCCGCCGCCCTCGGCATGCCAGACCGCCTGCGTGCCGCCGCCCGGCGGCAGGGTCAGCTCCAGCCAGTTGCGCCGCGCGAGATAGCGGCTGCCGTTGAAGAAGGGCGGGATCTCCATCTCGGCGCCGTTGGGCAGGCGCTTCGTCTTGCGTGCCCACCAGTTCAGGAAGGCGACCAGCGGCCCCGGCGACGGCGGGTGGACGATGCCGGACGAGGTCATCTGGTGCAGCATCGCCCGGCCGCGCCGCGCCCTCCCGTAGCAGCCGATGTGGATCTCGCCCGACAGGGAGAGGACCGTCGCATCGTTGCGCTCGCCGAAATCCAGCAGCGCGTCGAGGAAGCGCATCCACTCCTTGCGGTGCGTCCGGCTCTGCCACTGGTCGCGCAGGTCGTCCTGGTAGGACTGGTAGCCGGGCGTCGCCATGAGGACCCTCTCGATCGCCGAGAGGTCGACGTTGAGCGTCGGCACCGTCGAGACGATCAGCAGCTGGCGGCAGCCCTCCAGCCGGTCCAGCCCCGCCCGGAAATCGGCCCAGGCGACATCGTCCATGATCCGGCGCTGGGTGCGCACGCTGCGCAGGTCGGGGACGATCAGCCCGACGTCGCCGATCCGCCAGGCGCTGCCGAAATGCCGGCCGTCGCGGCGCAGGAAGCCGTCGGGCAGCGCGTCCGGACGGGCGCCGAGCTGGAACAGCGCAAACGCCTCGCGTGCCGCGGCGAAAACCCCGCGATAGACCGGCGATTCCTGGCGTTCGGGCGGGTGGCTGCCCCAGCCGTCGAGGATCTCGTGGTCGTCCCACATCATGATCGAGGGGACGCGCGCCGTGACGGCGTCGACCTCGGCATAGCCGAAGACGGTGGTGTAGATCTTCCGGTAGTCGGCGCGAACCGCCCGGTCCAGGCTCTCGCCGTACGGCGTCTCCGCCTGCCACCGCCGGGACAGGCGCTTCCACCGCGCCAGCGCCGGGATGCGCCGCCACATGCCGTCGGCATAGATCTGGTCGCCGCCCTGGATCAGCAGATGGAAGGGCGCCCGTTCGTTGCGCCTGTGCAGATGCGTCCAGCGCTCGTTACGTCCGGTCGTCCACGCGCCTTCCTCGGTCTCGTCGCCGTTGCAGGCGGTGAAGGCGACCCTCAGTTCGCCGCCGATCGCGGGCACCGCGACCCGCCAGGACCGCTCGCCGATCGCATAGGTCGCCTCGCGCGGCTCCGGGCCCATGGCCAGGGCGAAGTCGTAACGCCAGACCGCTTCGCCGGGCTCGTCGGTCAGGCGTGCGGGGGCGGCCCGCCCGCCGTCGCCGGTCAGCAGCGGCGGCGGCTCGTGGTCGCTCGTCAGCGTCGCGGACAGGCGCCACGCGCCGCCGGCACAGCCGCGGAAATGGAGAAGCGGTCCCATCGGAAAATCCTCGTCGGCCCCCGCGGCGCAAACGAGGTACCGACGGAAGGGTTCGCCCCTTCCGCCTGCGACTCTCGCCGCATTACTCCTCTGTCAGCATCGTCTTGCCGGACCGATGGTGGCGGATCTCCCGCACCACGGAGTAGATCAGTGCCGCGACGGTCAGCACCATGAACACCACGGTGATCGTGTTGCTCATGAAATACTGCATCGCCGACATGCCCCGCGCGTTGGCGATGGTCATCACCCGCTCCAGGTTGCTCTCGGCGAGCGGCCCCAGGATGATGCCCAGGATGATCGGCGCCAGCGGGAAGCCGGTGCGGCGCAGGACGTAGCCGACGACGCCCAGGAAGAGCATCAGCCAGACGTCCTCCATCATGTTCCGGTAGGCGTAGGCGCCCAGGAACGAGAGCACGGCGACCGACGCGGCCAGCACGCCCTGCGGGATCAGCACCACCTTCGCCAAGTACTTCAGCCCGCCGAAGGCCGCGAGCGCGAAGAACAGGTTGGCGGCGAACAGGCTCAGGATGAACGGGTAGATGATCCCCGCCTGCTCGGTGAACAGCCGCGGGCCCGGCAGCAGGCCGTGGATCAGCAGGCCGCCCATCAGCGCCGTGCTGACCGCGTTGCCCGGAATGCCCAGCGTCAGGGCCGGCACGAGGCTGCCGCCGACGACGGCGTTGTTCGCCGCCTCGGCGCCGACGACGCCCTCGTAGGACCCCTTGCCGTATTCCTCCGGGTTCTTCGAGAAGCGCTGCGCCTCGTTGCGGCCGATGAAGGAGGCGATGTCCGCGCCCGCCCCGGGCAGCAGCCCGACGAACGTGCCGATGACGGCCGAGCGGATGTAGGTCGCCTTGACCTTCATGATCTGCGCCCAGCCGGGCCAGAGCGAGCCGATCGTCGGAATGTCGATCTGCTTGTCCATGCCGCGGCCGTGGCAGAGATAGAGGACCTGGCTGATCGAGAAGAGGCCGACGATGCCGACGATGACCGGGAAGCCCTCGTAGAGCGCCGGCAGGTCGAAGGTGAAGCGCAGCGAGCCGGTGAACGGATGCGTGCCGACGGCGCCCAGGATCAGGCCCAGGACCGCGGCGATCAGGCCCTTGGTGACCGAACCGCCGCCGATGGCGCCGACCGTGCTCATGGCGAAGACGACGATCCAGAAGAACTCGGCCGAGCGGATGTGCAGCGCCGCCGCGGCGACCAGCGGTGCGGCGACCAGCAGCACCAGCACGCCGATCTGGCCGCCGAAGAACGAGGCGGTGATCGCACCGCCCAGCGCCTTGCCGGCCTGCCCCTTCTTGGTCAGTTCGTAGCCGTCGAGCATCGTCGCGACGGCGGCGGGCGTGCCGGGCACGTTGATCAGGATGCTGGAGATCGAGCCGCCGTAGATGGCGCCGCAATAGACGCCGCCCAGGAAGGACAGGCCGTGCACCGGCGTCATGCCGAAGGTCAGCGGAACGAGCAGCGCCATGCTGAGCGTGGCGGACACGCCGGGCGTGGCGCCGAACACCGTGCCGAGGACGGCGCCGGCGAAGACGAGCAGCAGGTTCATGGGCTCGAACGCGTCACCCATGCCTGCGATGATCAGGTCGAACATCGGCGCCTCAATAGATCATGCCGTGCGGCAGGGGCACGTTCAGGAACCACTCGAACACGGCCCAGGCGACCAGCAGCAGCCCGGCGGTGACGGCGATCAGCCAGACCGGCTTGCGCACGCCGAGAAAGGACATGTGGATCAGCAGGAACGCGGCACTCGCGGTGAAGAAGCCGACCACGGGGACCAGCAGCGCATAGCCCGCCAGTAGCGCCACCGTGACGGCGACGCGGAGATCGCTGGCGGTCATGACGGCTTTCGACCCTTGAGCAGCGACTGGACGAGCAGCACGACCGAAAGGGCGATCAGCGCGCCCAGCATCCATTTCGGCCAGACGCCGGCCTGCTCCGGATAGCTGCTGGCTTCGATCCAGCCGAGTATGCCGAGAATGATGAGAACGACGGCGGCAATCGCATCGCTGCCGAGCCTGGGCATTGCAGCCTCATCGGAATGTGTAAGGAGAAGCGGGCGCCGCGTCCTGCGGCGCCCGGAGCGCGGGCGGGCCGCGCGCGGCGGCCCGCCGTGCGGCCTACTTCAGGTAGCCGCCCTGCTTGAAGTACTCGAGCAGGCGATCGACGTCGTCGCTGGTGCGCTTCATGATCGCGCCGAATTCGTCGCCGACCTTCGGCTCGACCAGGGTGACGTTGCGCTTCTTCGCGTCTTCCTGCCACTTCGGGTTCTGGGCGAACCGCTGGAACGCGGCGCGGTAGAGTTCGACCAGCTTCTCCGGGGCTCCCTTCAGGGTGACCCAGCCGCGGGTCGAACCGCCGGTGGTCACGTCCATGCCGGTCTTCTCCTTGAAGGTCGGCACGTCGGGGATCATCGCATAGCGCTCGTCCGCCAGGATGGCGGCGTCCACCGACGAATCCTTCGTCTGCATGTAGTCGATGACGTTGCCGACGCTGACGCCCACTTCCTTCGACAGGAACGCGCGGTTGGCCGGCGCCGAGCCGTTGTACGGAATGAAGGCGAACTTGGTGTCCGTCGCGTCCTGGATGGCGTAGACGCCGAGATGGTCGTCCGACAGCGGACCGTCCGAGCCGATGGTCACCGAGCCCGGCTCCTTCTTGGCCTGCTCCATGACCTCCTTCAGGCCCTTGTACTGGTCGTTGACGGTGATGACGTTCGGGTCGATCACGTCCACGCCGATCGGCACGAAGGTCTCGGTGTAGGGCGCGTAGGGCACCTTCCGCGACGCCTGGATGATGGCGATGCTCGGCAGGTTGATGATGCCGATGGTGCTGCCGTCGGGTTCGGCGCGAGCCATCGTCGCCCAGCCGACCTCGCCGCCGGCGCCCGGCACGTTCTTGACGATCATGTTCGGCTTCTGGCCGCTCAGTTCCTGGATCGCCTGCTCGAAATAGGGCAGGGCCGTCCGCACCAGCACGTCCGAACTGCCGCCCGCGCTGTAGGCGACGACGACGTTGATGGTCTGCGGAACCTTGACGTCCTTGAATTCCTGCGCCTGTGCGGCACCGGCGCACACGAACGCGGTCGCCGCAGCGGCTGCGGCGACGGACTTTATGATACGCATCTTCACTCCACTCCTCCCTCGATGTCCCTTGCGATGGGACCGGGTTGGCCTCCACGATGATTGGCATCTGACCCGGTCGGACGGGGCGTTTATCGTCCGCCGGTACGAGGGGCTATCATAGGGCGAGGGCCCGGCCTGTCCACGTCGCCGGCCCGCGCCACAAGGGGAGAGGACGAGAATGACGGCCACGGAACTGGCGACTCTGATCCAGGCCATGCGCGACCGCGGCCGGCCCGAGCAGCCGACGGTGCCCGAGATGCGCGCGCGCTACGAACTGCTGGGCGAGAAGTTTCCCGCACCCGGCGACGCGCGTGTGGAGAAGGTCTCCGCGGGCGGCTGTCCGGCCGAGATCGTCGCCGCGCCGGAGGCTGCCGCGTCCGATCGCTGGATCGTCTACCTGCACGGCGGCGGCTACGTGATCGGTTCCTGCGACACGCACCGCAACCTCGCCTACGCGTTGTCGCGGGCGGCGGATGCCCAGGTGCTCCTGCTCGACTACCGCCTCGGGCCTGAGCATCCGTTCCCGGCGGCCGTGGAGGATGCGGTCGGCGCCTATCGCTGGCTGATCGCCCGCGGTGCGAAAGCGGAGCGCACGGTCATCGCCGGCGATTCCGCCGGCGGCGGCCTCACGGTCTCGGCCCTGGTGGTGCTTCAGGACGACGGCGACGCAATGCCGGCGGGCGGCGTGTGCATCTCGCCCTGGACCGACATGGAGGGCACCGGCGCCACGATGCAGTCGAAGGCCGAGGTCGACCCGGTCATCTGGCCGCCCGTCATCGCCTGGTTCGCCGATCAGTATCTGGCCGGTGCCGACCCGAAGATGCCGCTCGCCTCGCCGCTGTACGCCGACCTGAAGGGGCTGCCGCCGCTGCTGGTCCAGGTCGGCACGGCCGAGTGCCTCCTCGACGACGCCGTCCGCCTCGCCGACAGGGCGCGCGCCGCGGGCGTCGAGGTTGTGCTGGAGCCTTGGGACGACATGGTCCACGTCTGGCACATGTTCGCACCCATCCTCTCGGAAGGCCGCGACGCCATCGAACGCGCCGGCGCCTTCGTGCGCGAGCGGACGGGCGGCTGAAGCATGGGCGGCTGACGAACAGGCGGCTGACGGCCTCCCTCCCGGCGGCCCAGCCGTCCTGGTGACCTTCGCCGGAAAGCGTGCTTCACTGCGCGCGCTTCGGCCGGGCGCGGCTGGACGGTTTCGGGCGGAGACGGCGATGACGTGGCTGACGGCTGATTTCTGGGAGGCGGCGCCGGCGGGCGAGCGGCTCGGCGCCATGCTCGCGCAGCCCGGGATCGTCCGCGTTCCGGGCGCGCACGACGCCATGGCCGGCCTGCTGGCGAAGCGCGCCGGATTCGGCTGCCTCTACGTCTCGGGGGGCGCGGTGACCGCGGCGCGCGGCCTGCCCGACCTCGGCGTGCTGACGATGGAGGAACTCTGCGCCTCGACGCGCAGCATCGCGCGCGCCACCGGCCTGCCGCTCATCGTCGACGGCGACACCGGCTACGGCGAGGCGCTGAACGTCATGCGCCTCGTGCGCGAACTGGAGGATGCCGGCGCCGCCGCGGTCCAGATCGAGGACCAGATCCTGCCGAAGAAGTGCGGCCACCTGAACGACAAGCGCCTCGCGTCGCCCGAGGACATGGCGGCCAAGGTCGCCGCCGCCCGGCGGGCGCGCTCGCACCTGCGCATCATCGCCCGCACCGACGCCGCGGCGTCGGAAGGCCTCGACGGCGCCATCCGCCGTGCCCGCCTCTATGCCGAGGCCGGCGCCGACATCCTGTTTCCCGACGCCCTGACCGGCGAGGCGGACTTCCGCGCCTTCTGCGCGGCGGTGCCCGTTCCCGTCATGGCGAACATGACCGAGTTCGGCCGCACGCCCTACTTCACCGCCGACCAGCTGGAATCCTTCGGCTGCCGCATCGTGATCTGGCCGGTCTCCTCGCTGCGTATCGCCGCGAAGGCCATGGAAGGCCTCTATGCCGAGCTGGCCCGTGCCGGCAGTGCCGCCGCCCTGCTCGACGGCATGCAGACGCGCGCCGAACTCTACGAAACCATCGGCTACCACGACTACGAGGCGCTCGACGCATCGGTCGCCCGCAGCGTGGTTCCCGACGACGTACGCACACCCACCGGAGGACGTAAATGAGTGAAGGTCGGCCCACCGTCGCAGTGCTCGGCGGCACCGGCGATCTCGGATCCGGACTGGCGCGGCGCTGGGCGCGCGCCGGCTATCCGCTCGTGATCGGCTCGCGCGGCGCCGAGAAGGCCGAGGCGGCCGCGGCCGAGCTCAACACCCGCAGCGGCCGCAGCGACATCCGCGGCATGGCGAACCCGGAGGCGGCGGCCGCCGCCGACATCGTCGTCATGACGGTGCCGTGGTCCAGCCACGCCTCGACGATCGAGAGCGTGCGCGCGGCCTGCCAGGGCAAGATCTTCGTCGACACCACGGTCCCGCTCGAGCCGCCGAAGGTCGGCACGGTGCAGCTTCCGTCCGAGGGCTGTGCGGCGGTCATCGCGCAGCGGCTGCTGGGCGAGGGCGTCCAGGTCGTCTCCGCCTTCCAGGACGTGGCGGCGGCCAAGCTCCAGGACGAGGATCTGGAGATCGAGTGCGACGTGCTGGTCTGCGGCGACAAGGCCGCGGCGCGCGACGCCGTCATGGCCCTGGTCGAGGCGGCCGGCCTGCGCGGTTGGCATGCCGGGCCGCTGGCGAACTCCGCCGCGGCCGAGGCGCTGACGTCGGTGCTGATCACCCTCAACCGCCGCTACAAGATCGAGGGCGCCGGCATCCGCATCACCGGAAAGCCGGGGGTGTGACCGCGGCGGCTTCTCCCGCCCGAAACGACGTCCGCGCCGGAACCTCGCCCGGAACCTCGCAGGGCCGCCTGGAAGGGTGCCGATGACCCGCCGCGTCACCATGACCGCCCTGCCGGGCATCCCGCTGGTCTCCCCCGGAGACGACCTCGCGGGACTGATCCTGCACGCGGTCGCGGCGGCGGGCGAGGCGCTCGCCTCCGGCGATGTCCTCGTCGTCGCGCAGAAGATCGTCTCGAAGGCCGAGAATCGCTATGTCGACCTGCGGACGGTGACGCCGGGGCCGCACGCCGCGGCGCTCGCCGCCCAGACGGCCAAGGACCCCCGCATGGTCCAGGTCATCCTCGACGAGTCGAGCGAGGTCGTACGCTTCCGGCCGGGCGTCATCGTCGTCGCCCACCGCCTGGGCTTCGTCTCCGCCAATGCCGGCATCGACCATTCCAACATCGAGCAGATCGGCACCGACGACCTCGTGCTGCTGCTGCCGCGCGATCCGGACGGATCGGCCCGGCGGTTGTCGGACGAACTGGCCGAGCGGACCGGCGCGCGCGCGGCGGTGGTGATCAACGACAGCCACGGCCGCGCCTGGCGCAACGGCACCGTGGGCGTCGCCATCGGCAGCTACGGCATCGAGCCGCTGACCGACCTGCGCGGCCATCCCGACCTGTTCGGCCGCGCGCTCCAGGTCACCACGGTCGGCCAGGCCGACGAGATCGCCGCCGCCGGCTCGCTGGTGATGGGGCAGGCGGCGGAAGCGACGCCGGTCGTCCTGGTCCGCGGACTGGAATTCAGCGCCTCCGATCAGTCGGCGGCCGCCCTGGTGCGGCCGAAGGAAATGGACCTCTTCCGGTGACGGTCCGCATCCTCGCTTTGTCGGGCGGCATCGGCGGCGCCAAGCTGGCGCTCGGCCTCGCCCAGGTGGTGCCGCACGCCGACCTGACGATCGCCGCCAACCCCGGCGACGATTTCGAGCATCTCGGGCTGACCATCTGCCCCGACCTCGACACGCTGACCTACACGCTCTCCGGCCTGTCGGACACCGAGCGCGGCTGGGGCCGCCAGGGCGAGACCTGGAACTTCATGGCCGCCCTGGGCGAACTGGGCGGCGACACCTGGTTCAACCTCGGCGACCGCGACCTCGCCCTGCACGCCGAACGCACCCGCCGCCTGCGCGCCGGCGAGACGCTGTCGGAGGTCACGGCGGCGCTCTGCGGCCGCCTCGGCATCGGCCCGTCCATCGTGCCCGCCACCGACCAGCCGGTCCGCACGGTCGTCGAGACGCCCGACGGCCCGCTGCCCTTCCAGCATTATTTCGTGCGCCTGCGCTGCGAGCCACGCGTCACCGGCTTCCGCTTCGAGGGCGCCGCCGCCGCGCGTCCGTCCCCCGCACTCGCCGAAGCGCTCGCCGACCCCGGCCTCGCCGCGGTCGTGATCTGCCCCTCCAACCCCTTCATCAGCATCGATCCGATCCTGGCTATCCCGGGTGTCGTGGAGGCGCTGAACGACGTAAAGGCGCCCATCGTCGCCGTCTCGCCCGTGGTCGGCGGCGCGGCGGTGAAGGGGCCGACCGCCAAGATGCTGGCCGAACTGGGATTCGAAGTCAGCGCGTCGGCCGTCGCCCGGCACTACCGCTCGCGCATCCGCCTCGACGGCTACCTCCTGGACGAGGCCGACGCCGCCCTCGCATCGGACCTCGAAGCCGAAGGGCTGACGGTGGCGGTGGCGCAGACCGTAATGACCGATTTGGAGACGAAGACGGCCGTCGCCCGCGCCGTCCTGTCCCTGGCGGATCGGCTGCGACGTTAGAGCAGCTGCTCGACCTGTCGCAGCCGGCCTTCGATTTCGGCGCGGTCCGGGGCGTCCGCGGCCGTATTTTCCAGCCGTTCCCGCCAGATCGCCGCGGCCTTCTCGTAGGCGGCCTTCGCCTCGTCCGGCTCGCCGAGCACCGTGCGGGCCCGGCCGAGGCGCACCCAGCCGTCGGGGTCGTCGGGCTCCGCCGCCAGCCGGTCGGCCAGCCGCTGCACCATCCCGCGGATGAAGGCCTCGCGTTCCTCCGGTGACATCTGCGCCGCCGCTGCCATCGTCTCGCGGTCCGGTCCGCGCTCGGCGACGGCACCGGCGAACGGTCCCCCCGGCTGCGCGGCAGGTGCCGACGGCCGCTCCGGTTGCACCGAGGCGGCGTCCGGACCGATCCGCGTCTCCAGCTGGGCGATCCGCTGGCGCAGCGCCGGCAGCCAGGGTGCATTCTCCGGCGCTTCGACCTCGATGCCGCGCATCAGGGCGAGCGCGCCGCGGTCGTCGCCGGCCTGCGACCGGGCGACCGCCAGATAGTGCCGCGCCTTCAGGTGCGACGGATCGCGGGCGAGGGCGCGTTCGAACCAGCCGCGCGCCGCCCCGTCGACCCTGCCGTTGGCGGTGTAGACATGCGACTCGCCGATATCCGCCAGCAGGTCGGCCGGTGCCGCGGCCGGGCCGCCCGCCGCCTTCAGCGCCGTCTCGAATGCCGCGAGGCTGGGCGCGTAGCGGCCGAGCAGCCGCTCCGACCGGCCCAGCATAATCCAGCCGGTAACGTCGTCCGGCCGGTCGCGCAGGCGTTCCCGCAGGTCCGCGGTCAGCGTCTCGAAACGGGCACGCTCCTCCGCGTCCCGGCTCTGCGCCGCGGCGATCCGCTCGCTCAGCGGCATGTCCGGCGCGCCCGGCGTCCCGATGGCCATGTAGAGGGCCACCCCGGCGAGCGGCACCGCCAGCGCGATCGCCCAGGCCGCCGGCTTCGGCATGCGCCGCCCGGCGCCGGCCGGCGCCGCCTCGGCGCGTTCGCCGGCACGGATCAGGCGGCGCTGGATCTCGATACGCGCCGCTTCCGCCTGACCGGCCGCCAGCACGCCGCGCGCGAGGTCGCGCTCGACCTCGGCCAGTTGCGCCCTGTAGACGGCGATGTCGCTGGCTGCGTGGTCCTGAGCGGGCGAGACGTCTTCGGCGCGGCGGGCGCGCAGCAGCGGGCGGGCCAGGACCAGCGCCACGATGCCGGACAGCAGGGCGGCGGCGATCCAGAAGAGCGGATCGGTCACGACGGATCCTCGTCGCCCAGGACGCGCGCCAGTCGGCCGCGCTCGGCTTCCGACAGCGGCGCCGGTCTCTCCGCCGTGCCGCCGCGCCGCCGGAAGAACAGCACGATCCCGGCGCCGCCCAGCAGGATCACGGCTGCCGGCCCGAACCAGAGCAGCCAGGTGCCCGGCCGCATCGGCGGCCGCAGCAGCACGAAATCGCCGTAGCGCGCGTGGATATAGTCCAGCACCTCCTGGTCGCTGTCGCCGGCCTTCAGCCGCTCGCGCACCAGCAGGCGCAGGTCGCGCGCCAGGTCGGCGTTGGAATCGTCCAGCGACTGGTTCTGGCAGACGAGGCAGCGCAGCTCCTTGCCCAGCGTCCGGGCGCGCTGCTCCAGCGCCGGATCGGCCAGGATCTCGTCGGGCTGTACCGCCCACGCGGGACCCGAGGCGGGGCCGGGGGCATGCAGCGCCGTGATCAATAGAGCCAGCAGGATCAGCAGGCGCCGCATCAGCCCGCTTCCTTTGCCGCCCGCAGGGCCGGCAGCAGTTCGCGCTTCACCACCTCCGGCGTCAGCGGGCCGGGATAGCGATAGCGGATGACGCCGTTGCCATCGATCACGAAGGTCTCCGGCACGCCGTAGACGCCGAAGTCGATCCCCACCCGACCGTCGCGGTCCGAGCCGATCGCGGCGAAGGGGTCGCCCAGATCCGCCAGCCACTTCGCTGCGGCGGCCGGCACGTCCTTGTAGTTGATGCCGTGGACCGGCACGCCCGCCGTCTCCGCCAACTCCGTCAGGATCGGATGCTCCGCGCGGCACGGCAGGCACCAGGAGGCGAAGACGTTCACGATCTTCGCACCGCCGGTCTTCAGGTCGGCGGTCGACAGGCCGCGTTCCCTGTCGGCACCGCCGCCGGTGCGACCGGCGAGGGCGGGCAGGGCGAACTCGGGCACCGGCTGGTCGATCAGCGCCGACGGCAGCCGCTGCGGGTCGAGCCACAGCCCGACCAGCAGGTAGCCGGCGACGCCCAGGAACAGCAGGACCGGCAGGAAGAAGGCGAGGCGCCGCATGCTCAATCGCGGCCCGTCGGCGTCCCGGTGCCGATCCCGTCGGCGCGGCCGCGGCGGCGGCGCGGCAGGTCACGCTCCAGGATCGCCGCCGTGCGTTCGGCGGCGCGCAGCGTCCGCAGCGTCGCCACCAGCAGGCCGGCCAGCACCGCCGCCGTCACCCCGTAGGAGGTCCAGACGTAGAAGGCGTAGCCGCCCATCTGCAGGAAGGAGGCGAGGCTGTCCATGGCTCAGGAATATCCCGGTTCGTGCATGGCGGCGGCAGCCGGGCCGCGGCTGTGGGCGATCTGCAGCGTCCGCACCCGGCGCGCGGCGATCTCGGCGCGCGTGCGCAGCAGCAGGAGCGTGACGAAGAAGGCGACATAGGCCGCGGCCATCAGCAGCAGCGGCGTCAGCATCGCCGGATGGATCGCCGGCGTGCCGATGCGCGTGATGCTGGCCGGCTGGTGCAGCGTGTTCCACCAGTCGACCGAGAACTTGATGATCGGCAGGTTGACCACGCCGACCAGCGCCAGGATGCCGGCCGCCCGCGCGCCGCGGCTCTGGTCGTCGAAGGCGTTCCAGAGCGCCATGTAGCCCAGATAGAGGAAGAGCAGGATCAGCACCGAGGTGAGGCGCGCGTCCCACACCCACCATGTGCCCCAGGTCGGCTGCCCCCAGAGCGCGCCGGTGACCAGGGCGATGGCGGTGAAGCCGGCGCCGATCGGCGCGCAGGCCTTGGCCGCGAGGTCGGCGAGCGGATGGCGCCAGACGATGGCGACGGCACTGGCCAGCGCCAGGAAGGCGTAGGCGCCCATCGCCATCCAGGCGGCCGGGACGTGCACGTACATGATCCGCACCGTCTCGGACTGCTGATAGTCCGGCGGCGAGAGGACCAGCGCATAGGTCAGCCCGACGCCGAAGAGCAGGACGGTGGCCGCCGCGCTCCACGGCACGATCGCTGCCGCGAGGCGAAGGAACCGGTTGGGGTTCGCGAAGCGGTGCATCTCTGGTCGCTACTCCACGGACTGCCGCAGCGCGGCGCCGGCAGCCCAGGGGCAAAGCGGCAGCGCCGCGAGCAGAAACGCAGCCAGGACGAGCAGATGGGCGCGGGCGCCTTGGGCCGCAACGGCCGATTCCGCCGCACCCGCGCCGAAGATCAGCACCGGAATGTAGAGCGGCAGGACCAGCAGCGTCAGCAGCACGCCGCCGCGCCGCGCCCCCACCGTCAGCGCCGCACCAACCGCGCCGATCAGGCTCAGCGTCGGCGTGCCGAGCAGCAGGGCGAGCGACAGCGCCGCCACCCCCTTCGCATCGACGTTCAGTAGCAGGGCGAGCAGCGGCGAGGCGATCGCCATCGGCAGGCCGGTGACCAGCCAGTGCGCCGCCGTCTTGGCCAGCACGATCCCGGCGAGCGGCAGGCCGGAGAGCACCAGCAGGTCCAGGCTGCCGTCCTCCCAGTCCGCCTGGAACAGCTTCTCGATCGACAGCAGCGAGGCGAGCAGCGCCATCACCCAGAGGAGGCCGGCCCCGGCGCGGGCCAGCATGTTGGGGTCCGGCCCGATGCCGAGCGGAAACAGCACGGTGCCCAGCACGAAGAACAGCAGCGCCAGTGAGGCCTCGCTGCCGCGCCGGCTGGCCAGCGCCAGGTCGCGCCGCAGGATCGTGACGAGGCCGCTCACCAGCCGTCCGCCACGGTCTCGACGGGTTCGGCGTCGTCCATTACCAGCCGCCTTGCCTCGGGCAGGCTGACGGGCGCGTTGGTCGAGACGACCGCGATCCCGCCCGCCGCCCTGTGTTCGGCGATCGCCGCCTCGACCGCCGCGACCGACGCCGTGTCGAGCGCCACCGTCGGCTCGTCCAGCAGCCAGAGCGGCGCCGGTGCCGCGATCAGCCGCGCCAGCCCCAGCCGCCGCCGCTGTCCCGCCGACAGCACCCGCGCCGGTAATCCCGCCAGATGGCCGATGCCGAGCGCCTCCAGGCCGCGCGCCACGGCGTCCGGCCCGTGCCCCGCCAGCCGCGCCCAGAAGGCGAGGTTCTCCGCCACCGTCAGCACCGGCTTGATCGCGTCCAGGTGGCCGACATAGCGCAGGTCCGCGGCGAAAGCCTCGCGGTCCTCGGCCACGGCTTGGCCGCGCCAGTGCAGCGTGCCGGTCGCCGGCCGCAGCAGTCCCGCCATGACGCGCAGCAGGCTCGACTTGCCGCTGCCGTTGGCGCCGGTCACGAGCAGGGCCTCGCCGGCGGAGAGGACGAAATCCACCCCGCCGAACACCAGCCGCTCGCCGCGCAGGCAGGCAAGGTCACGCCCCTCGAACATCTCGTCCCGTCTTCGCCGATGACCGCGGCAGCCTATGGGGCTTCGCCCGCCTTGTCACATGCGCCCGATGTCGCGCCGTCCGCGACAGGGGCCGGCCTGTCGCCGGCGTGCGGGCGCTCGAACCGAGCCGATGACGGCATCGGCCGGCCGGCACCTATTTCAGCGTCACGTGCCAGAATCCGGAACCGCCGTCTGCGCCGCTATCGAGTCTGACGAGAGCTGCGCCGCCGCCGGCATCCACGCATCTCGAAGAATCGCCTTCGTAGTCGATGTCCCTGAACGTTTTGACGACCTGCACATCACCATTGCCGTTGATGAAGGCTATCCCCCAAAAGGCGTCGGACACGCTCCAGGGACCGGCTGGGACGGGCGCGCCGAGCCGGTCGGTGATGCGCCGCCGCCCTTGATAAGGGCCGATGATGCAGGCGCGACGCCAGTCGCCGAGAAGCGAAGTCAGCGTCACCGCGTTGCCGGGTTCCCTCAGCTCGGACTGGATCGCATCTCTGAAGGTGACGTCTCGCCACGATAGCGCGAAGCAGTCATCGCGGAGGGCGATGTACCCCGCCGCCACGACACCAACGCCTCCGACAAGGACGAGGCTCGCGGTAACCAAAGGATGTAGCGGCAACTTGCTTCCCTTTGGATCGAGGCACGCTTGGCCGGATCACCGACGGGCATTGGTAAGACGGGCATTGGTAACACGTCCCCATCGCGAGCGCGCGGGATCGGCCAGCGGCCTTCCGGCACCTCCCGTCGACATCATCCCGGGCGACCGCTACAAACGGTCGAACCATGGCCGGAGGATGCTCCATGTTCGCCCTCACCCCCGAGCAGCTGAAACTCCAGGCGCGTGCGCGCGAACTCGCGCAGGGGCCCGTCAGGGGCCGCGCCGCCGAGGTCGACCGCACCGAGCAGTATCCCTGGGACAATGTCGAGCGGCTGAAGGACGGCGGCTTCGTCGGCATGACCATCCCGACCGAATATGGCGGGCAGGGGCTCTCCTATCTCGACGCCGTGCTCGTCACCGAGCAGATGAGCCAGGCCTGCTCGGTCACCGGGCGCGTCGTCGTCGAGACCAACATGGGCGCCATCTCCGCCGTCATGGCCTACGGCACCCACGAGCAGAGGCAACTCGCCGCCGGCATGGTGCTCGACGGCGACAAGCCGGCCATCTGCATCACCGAGCCCGGCGCCGGCAGTTCCGCGACCGAGATGACGACGCGCGCCGACAAGCGCGGCAACCGCTACGTCATCAACGGTGCCAAGCACTGGATCACCGGCGGCGGCGTCTCGCGCCTGCACCTCATCTTCGCCCGGGTCTTCGACGAGAAGGGCGAGGAGGAGGGGATCGGCGGCTTCCTCGCCATCCGCGACGAGACCGAGGGCCTGAAGATCGTCAAGCGCGAGCCCACCATGGGCCTGCGCGGCATCCCCGAGGCCGAGATCGCCTTCGAGGACATGGAGGTGCCGCCTTCCGCCCTGGTGATGCCGCCGCGCGGCCTGAAGAAGGGCTTCGCCGACCTGATGAACGCCTACAACAGCCAGCGCGTCGGTGCTGCGACCGTGGCGCTCGGCATCGCCCAGGGCGCCTACGAACTGGCCCTCGACTGGAGCGAGACGCGCGAGCAGTTCGGCCGGCCGATCAACGAGTTCCAGGGCATCCAGTGGAAGCTCGCCGACATGTCGATCAAGCTCGCCGCGTCCCAGGCGCTGGTCTACAAGGCGGCGGCCAGCGCACCGCCCGGCGGCTTCCCCGACATGGTGATGGCGGCGCAAGCCAAGGTCTTCACCTCGGAATCCGCCATCGAGGTCGCCAATCAGGCGCTCCAGATCTTCGGCGCCCGCGGCTATTCGCGGAACAATCCGGTGGAGCGCATGGTGCGCGACGTCCGCATGTTCACCATCGGCGGCGGCACGGCGGAGATCCTGCGCACGGTGGTCGCCGGCGGCATCCTGAAGAAGAAGCTGCCGCAGTCCCGCGACGGCTACGTGAAGAAGGCGGCCGAGTAGCGGTGAGATTGCAGTATCCGGGCGATCGTCCATATCCTGCGTTCGGCACCGACTTTCCGGGGAATGCGGATGGACATCGTCCTCACCATTGACGAACCGACTGCCGAGCGTGCCGCCGAAGCCGCCCGGGCGATGAACAAGAGCCTGGATCAGGTCCTGCGCGAGACGGTCGAACAGCTGGCCGGCGGAGGGAGCGCCGACCGGGATTGCGCCGAGATGGCACGGTTGACCGCCGAGACGACCGGACGGATCGGCGATTGGACGTTCGACCGCGACGAACTGCATGCCCGGCGGTAGCTTCCTCGACACCAACGTTCTTCTCTATCTCGACGCCACGGATGCACCCGAGAAGCAGGCGACGGCGAGGGTCCTGTGGGAGCGGTTGCGCCGGTCCGGCGAAGGCGTGATCTCGACGCAGGTACTGCAGGAATACTACGCGGCGGCAACCCGGAAGCTGGGTGTTCGGCCCGATATCGCCCGTCGTCGCGTGGATCTCTGGGCGACGCTGCGCGTGCTCCAGGTCAACGTACCGATGATCCGCGCCGCCATCGTCCGGGAGCAGCGGGACCGCCTCTCTTTCTGGGACGCGCTGATCGTCGAGGCGGCTGTCGGTGCAGGGTGTGAAACGCTCTTCAGCGAAGATCTGCAGACCGGCCGGCGGTTCGAACAGTTATTGATCGTCAATCCATTTGCCGGGGACTGACGCGCCGTCGCTGCGATCCCGGTAAAGTGCCGTTAACGCTATTCCGGTAGGTCTGCATCGTCCCGCGGCAAACGGCGGATGGAGACAGGCATGGGCTTCGGCGCTTTCGAAATCTTCGCGATCATCGTCGTCGTCATGGCGGTCCTCACCGTCTTCATGGGCGTCCAGACGGTGTCCCAGGGCTACGAGTACACTGTGGAGCGGTTCGGCCGGTACACGCGCACCCTGCCGCCGGGCCTGCACATCATCGTTCCCTTCATCGACCGCATCGGCGCCCGCATGAACATGATGGAGCAGGTGCTCGACATCCCCTCGCAGGAGACGATCACCCGCGACAACGCGATGGTCGGCGTCGACGGCGTCGTCTTCTACCAGGTGCTCGATCCGGTGGCGGCCTCCTACGAGGTGCGCCAGCTCGAGTTCGCCATCATGAACCTGACCATGACCAACCTGCGCACGGTCATGGGCTCGATGGACCTCGACGACTTGCTGTCGCAGCGCGACGTCATCAACGCGAAGCTGCTGACGGTCGTCGACGAGGCGACCAATCCCTGGGGCGTCAAGATCACCCGCATCGAGATCAAGAACATCGAGCCGCCGACCGAACTGGTGAACGCCATGGCGCGCCAGATGAAGGCCGAGCGCGAGAAGCGCGCGACCATCCTCGAGGCCGAGGGCGACCGGCAGGGCCAGATCCTGAAGGCCGAGGGCCTGAAGCAGTCGGCGATCCTGGAGGCCGAGGGCCGCCGCGAGGCCGCCTTCCGCGACGCCGAGGCGCGCGAGCGCGAGGCCGAGGCGGAGGCGAAGGCGACCGAACTCGTCTCCGCCGCCATCGCCGGCGGCAATGCCCAGGCGATCAACTATTTCGTCGCGCAGAAATACGTCGAGGCGCTGCAGGCGATCGCGACGGCGAACAACCAGAAGGTCGTGCTGATGCCGCTGGAGGCGGCCAGCGTCATCGGCGCCATCGGCGGCATCGCCGAGATCGCGCGCGGCGCCTTCCCGGGTCAGGTACCGCCGGGTCTCGTCGAGCGCGCCGCCGGGGGCCTCCGCCAGGGCGGCTCCGTCCCGCCGTCCGGCTTCACCGGCTGACCCCCATGCTGGAGCAGATCGACTACTGGCACTGGATGGCGTTCGGCGCCCTGCTCGGTGCCGTCGAAATTCTCGTTCCGGGCGTGTTCTTCCTGTGGATCGGCATCGCCGCCGTCGTCATCGGCTTCGTCCTGCTCCTCCTGCCGGCTCTGCCCTGGGGCATCCAGCTGGTGCTGTTCGCGGTACTTTCGGTGGCTTCGGTCTATGGCGGCCGTGGCTTCTTCCGGGTGCGCGACGGCGACAGCGACCATCCGGACCTGAACCGCCGCGGCCGGAAGCTGGTCGGCCAGCACTTCACCCTGGACGCGCCGAGCGTGGACGGTCGGGGCCGGGTCAAGGTGGGCGACGGCGTCTGGAGCTACGTCACCGCGGGGGGCGACCTCGCCGCCGGCACCCGGGTCCGCGTCGTCGGCGTCGAGGGCGCCGTGCTGCGGATCGAGGCGCTGCCGTAGACAGCCGGGTCAGTGTGCCCGGCCCGAGCCCGCCTCCGCCGCCTCGGCCTCGATCACGCCCAGCAGCGTCTCCACCCACGCCTGCGACAAGCCCTGCGTGATGAAGACCAGGCGCGAGCGCCGGTCCGCCGAGGGCCAGCCCTCCAGCCACCGCGGCTCGTGGAAGACGTGCTGCACGCCGTGGATGGCGGCCGGCCTGTCCGGCGCCTCGGCCAGTGCGACGATGCCCTTCACCCGCAGCAGCCGCTCGCCGCAGACCTCGGCCAGCGTCTGCAGGAAAAGCAGCAGCGCCACGGCGCCGATCGGCGCGTCGCGCACGATGGCGAAGCTGCCGACGCCGTCGCTGTGCCCGGCTTCCAGCAGCACGCTCTCCGGCAATGCCCGCTCCGGCTCCTCCGCATCGCCGATGACCAGCGCCGGATCGATCCCGCCGTGCAGGCAGTCCGCCTGGACCGCGGTCGGGTTCAGCGCCGCCAGCGCCGCCCGCAGCGCCGGCACGCGCTCCGCCGCCACGTCGCCCTTGGTGATCAGCAGCCGGTCCGCCATCGCCGCCTGCTTGCGCGCCTCGGGATGGCGGCCCAACGTCGCCTCGCCCGTCGGCGCATCGACCATTGTCACGGTGCGGCCGACCGCCAGCCGCGAGGCGAGGCCCGGATCCGTCATCAGCTGGTGCAGGATCGGCGCCGGGTCGGCGAGGCCGCTCGTCTCGATGACGATGCGCTCGAACGGCGGCAGTTCGCCGCGTGCGCGCCGGTCGAGCAGGCCGGCCAGCGTGATGCCCAGGTCGCTGCGCAGCGCGCAGCACAGGCAGCCGCCGGACAGCTGCACGATCTGCTCGTCGCTGGACTCGACCAGTTCGTGGTCGAGCGGGATCTCGCCGAACTCGTTGACGATCACCGCCGTGCGCGACAGCTCCGGCCGCTTCAGCAGGGCACCGAGCAGGGTGGTCTTGCCGCTGCCCAGGAAGCCGGTCAGGACGGTGACGGGCAGGCGCCCCTCCGTCGCGTCGTTCATGCCTCCGCTCCCGGTGCCCGCGCCACGATCAGGCGGGCATGCGGCTGGTCCGGCGCCAGCAGCACCCGCAGGCTGCGCAGCATCGGCCCGACCGACGCATGCGCCCAGGTCGCGGGCGGCTCGCCGGCGACGGCCGGCGCGGTGACCTGCCACCCGCCTGCAATGCGCCGGACGTGGATGGTGCCGTCGAGCGTGCGGATCTCGGCCTGCTCTTCGCCCATAGCCTCGACCGTACCGCTTACGCCCCACAGATCGAGGCAGCCGGCGAGAAGCAGCCGGAGGTGCGTGTTGTGACCGACTGCGGACATCATGCCCCGAAATGCATCCGGCGGATCTGCGAGGGGCGCATCCCGGCGGAGGGGACGGGCATGCCGGTCATGCTTCGTCGTCGTCGAAGGGTAAGGACCGAGGCGGATCCTGCCGCTCGATCTCGGGAAGCTCTGCTCCCCGGGGCAGATGCGTGACGAGCCACTGACCGAGAGGTGGCCGCTGCCTGCTACGTTCCTGCAATCTCGCCGCATGCCGCGCGCGGACGGCGTCGAAGACGTCGGCAGCCGGCAGTCCACGACCCGGATCCGTCATCATCCTGTCGTAGGTCGGGACGACCTCCTCACGGAGCCACCGCTCCAGGCTTGCCCTACGCTCCCTCGGTGTTTCCCCCATGCGATCGATCCCGCGTGATGGACAGGCCGATAGGCTACCACAGCGCGCGGCCCCTTGGCGCGGGCGACCGGCCCTAAACGCTCCGCGCCTTCTGCCACCGGAACAGATAGCGCTCCGCCGGCCGGAATATGCCGACCTCGACCGCGACCATCATCGAGATGATCAGCACCGTCCACGCGAATACCTGGTCGGCCTGGAACAGGTCCGCCGCCTGGCGCAGGCGATAGCCGACGCCGCTGGAGGCGCCCAGCGTCTCGGCGACCAGGCTGACGCGCCAGCCGAAGGCGAAGGCCAGCCGCGACCCGGAGAAGATGTGCGGCAGGATCGACGGCAGGTAGATCTTGCGCAGGATCGCCGTCCGGCCGAAGCGCAGCGACTCGGCCACCTCGACCAGTTCCGGGCTGACGTTGCGCGTCCCCTGCCAGGTGTTGGTGATGATCAGCGGCATCGCCGTCATCAGCACGACGAAGATCGTCGCCATGTCGGACAGGCCGAACCACAGCATGGCGAAGATCGCCCAGATCGCCGACGAGACGGTGTTCAGGATCGGCAGCAGCGGCTCGAAGAAATTGCCGATCGTGCGGTTCGCGCCGAACACGATGCCCAGCGGCACGCCGACGATCAGCGCGATCCCGAACCCCGTCGCGACGCGACCCAGGGTGGCGCCGATGTCGACGAGGAAGGTTTCCGTGCCGGCCAGATCGCCGACCGCCTGCGCCACCGCGAGCGGTCCGGGCAGGACATAGGCCGGCGTGTTGAGCGAGCCGACCCACCAGATCGCGAGAATGAAGGCGAGCAGCCCCAGGCGCTGAAGCGCCGGGACGAATGTCGACAGGCCCGGCGTCGCCCCCGCGTTTGCACTCGTCGGGGACGTGCTTGCGCTCGTCATAAGGTCTCCTGCGTCTGAAGGCTTGCCGCCGGCTCCCGCCTCTGACGTGCGGGCGAGGGTCGGCGGCGGATGGTCACTTGCCGGCGGTGGCCTTCTCGAACGGCCCCGTGGCGTAGAGCGTGTCGGGCGCCATGCCCTTCGTGGCGCCGGAGTCGACGAAGATCCGGTTCTCCGCCTTCAGGGCGGCGACGTCTTCCGGGGCCAGGGAGGACGTGTAGATGACGTCCCAGAGCTCGGCGTAGTTGCGGGCGGCGTCGGCGTCCATGTTGGCGGCCTTCACCAGATGCTCGGCCACCCCTTCGGGATTGGCGCTGCCCCACGCCGTCGCGGCGCGCATCGCCTTGACCAGGGCGGCGAGGTCTTCCGGCCGCTTCTCGACCACGTCGGCGCGCGTCAGGGCCACCGCGAGGATCGGCGGCGCGTCGCCCTTGGTCATCTTCTTCCAGTCGGGCACGATGTCGGCGATCGATCGCACGCTGCCCTTGGCGATCTGCGCGATCGTCACGTTGCGCAGGGCGGCCGCGTCGATGTCGCCCCGTGCGATCAACTGGGCGAGTTGCCCCTCGTTACCGGGCACGACCGCATAATCGTTCGTCGAGACGTCGTAGAGCGTCTTCAGCAGGGTCGTGGCGACCGCGTGCGTCGAACTGCCCGGACGGGACATGCCGACCTTCTTGCCGGCCAGGTCCTTCGGCGTCTTGATCGGGCTGTCCGCCGGCACGACGATCCGGCCTTCCAGGATCTGCGTCGCCAGGATCACCCGGATCGGGGCGCCCTGCTGACCCAGGTTGAAGGCGGCGGCGGCGGGCGCCGCGAAGGCGACGTCGACGTCGCCATTCAGCACGGCCTGGGCCGGTGCGGCGACCTCGCTGAACTTGCGGTAGGTCGCCTCGACCCCTTCCTTCTCCAGGAACTTCTCCTGTTCCAGCACGGCCCCGAAGCCGAGGCTGAAGCCGCTGCTCCAGTAGGCGACGCGCAGCGGTTCGGCGGTGGCGGTGGTGGCGCCGGCCGCGAGCGTCCCGGCCGACAGTGCGAGGACCGCAGCGGCGATTGTCCTGAACTTCATGATGCTCTCCGTCTCCCGTTCGTGTCCCTAGTGCCCGGCGCCGTCGCTCTCGGCGGGCGGTTCGCCCAGTGCGGCCTTCAGCGCCCGCGCGGTTTCCACCGCTTCCGGCGACGTGCCGTCGCGCGGCGGCGGCGAGCGGTCCAGGTCGAACCGTTCGACGATGCGCCCCGGCCGCGGTGCCAGCACCGTCACCTGTTCGGCCAGGACCGCCGCCTCCTCGATGTCGTGCGTCACGAACAGCACCGTCATGCCGAGCAGGTCGCGCAGCCGCACCAGTTCGGCGTGCATCGCCGACCGCGTCTGCGCGTCGAGCCGCGAGAAGGGCTCGTCCATCAGCAGGATGCCGGGCCGCGGCGCCAGGCTGCGCGCCAGCGCGACGCGGCTGCGCATGCCGCCCGACAGTTCGTTCGGATAGGCGTTCTCGAACCCGGCGAGGCCGACCATCTCCAGCATCTCGCGCGCCCGATCCAGGCGCGCGCGCCGCCCCATGTTCCCGGGCTCCAGGGAGAGGGCGACATTGTTGAGCGCGGTGCGCCAGGGCAGCAGGCGGTCGTCCTGGAACATGTAGCCGACGGAGCCGCTCTCGCGGAACGTCGACGCCGGTTTGCCCTCGATCCAGACTTCGCCGGAATCCTGTTCGGTCAGGCCGGCGACGATGTGCAGCAGGGTGGACTTGCCGCAGCCCGACCGGCCGAGCAGGGCGGCGATGCCGCCGTGCGCGACGTTCAGGTCGATGCCGCGCAGGACCTCCAGCCGTTCGCCGCCGCGAAGGTCGAAGCTCTTGGAAACGCCTTCCAGGCGCAGAGCCGGCGCTCGGCCCTGACCCGTCCACGGTTCCGTTCCGTGTGCGGCGCCGGCCGCGCCGTTCTCCGTCGTTCGGGCTTCTACGAGCATTGCCTCACCGTCCTCTGCGGTATCTGCCGGCGCCGGCGCGATCCGATCGTGCGACTGTCGTTCCTCTTTCCTCGGCGCCTGCGGTCGCCGTGGGGGCCACTAAAGAAAAGATATTCTTTTCGCAGTGCAAGATGGTGCGCCGCAAAAGAAATTTCTTTGTCCATTCAGGTCTGTCGTGCCGATAATTTTCTCTCGAAGCCGCCTGTCGCGATGGTGCGCGCCTTTGGCCCGCGGGTCTCCGCTGTCCGGCTTTGCGCGCCGCGGCAGGCGCGTTAGAAGTGTGAAACAGCGCGAACCGCCGGAGTTCCGATGAGCGACCCCGCCCAGCCCTCCGCCCTGCCGATGACGGGCGTGCGCGTGCTCGACGTGGCGACCTTCATCGCCGCACCCTTCGCCGCCTCGATCCTCGGCGAGTTCGGCGCGGAGATCGTGAAGATCGAACAGCCGGGCGCCGGCGACCCCTGGCGCCGCTACGGAACGCCGTCGGCGCGCGACGACAGCTCGCTCGCCTGGCTGACCGAGGCGCGGAACAAGCGGTCCGTGACCCTCGACCTGCGCCATCCGGAGGGCAAGGCGCTGTTCCTGCGGCTGGTCGCCGACGCCGACGTGGTCTGCGAGAATTTCCGGCCGGGCACGATGGAGAAGTGGGGCCTCGGCTACGACGCCCTCGCCGCGGTCAATCCCGGGATCGTCATGCTGCGCGTGTCGGGCTACGGCCAGACCGGTCCGAACCGCGAGCGGCCCGGCTTCGCCCGCATCGCCCACGCCTTCGGCGGCCTGACGCATCTGGCCGGCATGCCCGACGGCCCGCCGGTGACGCCGGGCTCGACCTCGCTCGGCGACTATATGACGGGCATGTACGGCGCCATCGGCGTGCTGATGGCGCTCCGGGCGCGCGACGCCACCGGCAGGGGGCAGGTGGTCGACGTCGCCCTCTACGAGCCGGTGTTCCGCGTTCTCGACGAACTCGCCCCGGCCTATGCGGCGGACGGCACGGTGCGCGGCCGCGAGGGCATGGGCACGGCCAACGCCTGTCCGCACGGCCATTTCCAGTGCGGCGACGGCCGCTGGGTCGCCATCGCCTGTACCAGCGACAAGATGTTCGCCCGGCTCGCCGCGGCGATGGGCGACCGCGACCTCGCCTCCGAGGCGCGCTTCGGCAGGGTGCAGGAACGGCTGCGCCGCCGCGACGAGGTCGACGGCATGGTCGGGGACTGGGCGCGCTCGATGCCGCGCGACCGGGTCATGGAGCGGTGCCTCGCCGCGGAGGTGCCGATCGGCCCGATCCACTCGATCGACGAGATCTTCCAGGATCCCCATTTCGCTGCCCGCGAGAACCTGCTGCGGATCTCCGATCCGGAAGTCGGCGAGGTGACCATTCCCGGCGTCGTTCCGCGCCTGTCGGCGACGCCCGGCCGCGTCGCGCGCCTCGGGCCGGCCCTCGGCGAGGCGACCGACGACGTCTATCGCGGCCTGCTCGGCCTGACAGAGGCGGAGGTCGCGGCGCTGCGCGCCAAGGGCGTGATCTAGGACCGGGGCGTGATCTAGGACCGGATCGAACGGGGGCATCGCGGCTCAGCCCAGCGGCAGGCTGAGGGGCGTGATCGCGTCGGCCCGGCGGCCGGCATAGTCGTGGTTCGGCACGTCGCGCAGCATCCGTTCCTGGGCCTGCGCCAGCCGCCCGGCGGCGTCGCGCCGGTCGAGCGTCAGCACCCTGCGGTCGGCGACCACCTTGATCCCGTCGACATAGACGTCGCGCACCGCGCGTTCGGCCGCCGTGTAGACTAGGCTGCGCAGCGGGTCGCGCGCCGGCATCATGCCGGGGTCGGTCAGGTCGACCAGGACGATGTCCGCCCTGCAGCCCGGCGCCAGCCGCCCGATGTCGTCGCGCCCCAGCGCCTTCGCCCCGCCGACGGTGGCGGCGAACAGGATGTCGGCGGTGGACACCGTGTCGATGTTCTCCGCCGCGATCCGCGCCAGGACCGCCGCCGTCCGCATCTCCTCCAGGATGTTGTGGGGCGACGTGTCGGTGCCGATGCCCATGTTGATCCCGGCGCGGGCATAGCGGCCGAAATCCTCCAGCATCTGGCCGTAGCGCGCGAAGGGCGTCGGGCAGTGCGCGACAGAGGCGCCGCTCTCCGCCAGCATCGCCACGTCGCGCCTGCTGTGCCAGTGCACCCAGGAATGGTCGTCGACGAAGATCGCATGGCCCAGGATCGTCCGCGGCCCCAGCAGGCCGATCTTCTCCGCCCATTGCAGCGGCGTCGTGCCGTGCCGCTTCACCATCTCCAGGAACTCGTTGACGCTCTGCGCCGCATGGGTGGTGATCGGCAGGTTGCGGTCTGCCGCCGCCGCGATGCTGTCGCGCAGCAGGTCCTCGGTGCAGGTGTCGAGCTGCGCCGGGAAGACCATGCCGGAGAGCCGGCCCGACGGATGCTGCTCGGCGGCGTCGATCACCCGCAGCGCCGCCTCGAAGCCGCGCCGTCCGCCCGCCTCGTCCCAGGCGTATTTCAGTTCCTGGCGGTTCTCCATCTTCCACCTGGCGGACGCATAGCCGGGCGCCACGCAGACGCGCATCCCGCTCCGCCCGAGCAGGTCGAGCCAGCCGTCGAACGGCGCCGACAGGTCGGCCAGGGTCGTGACCCCCGACGCCAGCAGTTCGGCATAGGCGACCTCGGTCGCCGCGCTGCGGCCCTCGGTGTCCAGCTTGTAGGCCTGTCCGCGCTCGAACAGGCCGGACATGTACATCTCGGGGACGCCATGCTCCTCGCGGATGCCCTTGTAGGATGGCTCGTGCGTCGGGTGCGCGTGGATGTCGACCAGTCCGGGTATGACGAACAGGTCGCGCCCGTCGACCGCCTCGTCGACGAAGCCGCTGTAGTCGGGCCCCACATGGGTGATCAGCCCGTCCTCGAAGACCACGTCGATGTCGCGGCGATAGACATGGCGGCCGGCGGGCGCGTCCCATGCCGCCACCCATGCGGCGTTCCGGATGCAGACGGTGTGGCCCATGGCGGTCTCCCCGGCTGTGGCGTCGGTCCTTCTCCCGGCCGCATCCCTGCAGGTTTCGGGCCGCACGCGCCGCCGCGGCCCGCGGTCACCGATGCTGGTAGGCGATCAGCTGGAAGATCATGTCGACGGTCTCTCCGTCGCTGGAGAGTGGCATCAGCAGGTTCTGGCCGCTATGCACGTCGTCGCGCGGTCCGATATAGGGCGGGCGCCGGGAGAACGGCGCACGCGTCCGCACCACGGTCAGGCAGTTGTCCCACAGGACGCTCTCCGGCCCCTTGCCCGCCAGCTCCGAGAAGCGGAAGCCCGTGAAGTCGCGCCGCGAAACGGCGACCACCTCCGTGCCGATCAGCCGGTAGCGGAAGTCGAGCGGGTCGCGCAGCACGTCGATCAGCAGGACCCAGGGCAGCAGGTGCGGGATCTCGATCGGGTCGAGGTCGCGCCGCGCCGGCATCGGCCGTCCCCGGCGTTTCGAATGCCAATAGGCGAGCCCACGGCGCAGGCTGTCGTAGCGCAGCACCGATGCGATCGCGTGCGTGTCGTCCCCCGTCTCCACCCCGAATCAATAGCACAACCCGCGGCCGGCGCACTTCGCGTTTGCTCAGGCTGCCCGGGCGGCGTCGATGAAGGTGCCGAGCGACCGGCGCTGCTGCCCGTCGCCGTCGAAGTTCGCCGGGTCGAGCCAGCCTTCGAACGCCGCCTTCAGTGCCGGCCACTCGCCGTCGAGGATCGAGAACCAGGCCGTGTCGCGGTTGCGGCCCTTGTAGACGGTGGCCTGCCGGAAGATGCCCTCGAAGGTGAAGCCCAGCCGCGCCGCGGCCGCGCGCGACGGCGCGTTGCAGGTGTCGCACTTCCACTCGTAGCGGCGATAGCCCAACTCCTCGAAGGCCCGCCGCATCATCAGGTACATCGTCTCGGTCGCCGCGGCCGTCCGCTGCAGGCGCGGCGGATAGGTGATGCTGCCGACCTCCATCACGCCGACGCCCGGCTCGATCCGCATGAAGCTGGCGGCACCCGCCGCGCGCCCCGTCCTGCGGTCGATGATGGCGTGCACCAGCGGGTCGTCGCCCAGGCAGGTCGCCCGCATCCAGGCCTCCAGTTCCGCCGCCGAGGCGAACGGCCCGTGCGTCATGTAGGTCCACATCCGGCCGGCCACGTCCTCGGCATAGGCCGCGTACAGGTCTGCGGCATGGCGGCCGGGATCCAGCGGCTCGATGCGGCAGAACCGCCCTTCCATCGGCGTGCGCGGCGGCCGCGGGCGCGCAGTCCAGCCGGGCAGGGCATCGCCGATCGGCTGGCCGAGTTCGTTCGTCCGCTGGCTGCTCGTCACGTCCATTCCCTCCGCTGCGCGTCGCGGCCGGCATCCTAGGCGCCGCGCGCGCCCGCGAAAGGGCCACAACGCCGCCGGGTGGACAGGCCAATTCGCGGCAGACCCATCGACGCCGGGCCGCGTTCAGTCACCCGGCAGCACGATCGCCCGGCGATGCGGCAGCGTGGCCCGCGACAGCACGATCTCCGGGGTCTGCCGCGTCTCGACCTCGAAATCCTCGCTCAGCATCGTCAGGAACCGCTCCAGCGTGCCCATGCCGAAATAATGCATCGGGATCACCACCGACGGCCGGATCTGCCGGATCACCTCCATCATCAGCGGCTGCGCCAGCGTGTAGCCGCCGTCGACCGGCACCAGCAGCACGTCGATGACGCCCATATAGGCCAAGTGTTCGTCGGTCAGCCGGTGGTGCAGGTGGCCCAGATGCGCGATGCACAGGCCGGCGACCTCGAAGACGAAGATCGAATTGCCGCCGATTCGGGCATTGTCGCCCCAGTCGCGCACGTTGGTCGGGATGTTCCAGACCCGGATGTCGCGATAGGTGACGTCGTGCCGCGCCGGTCCCGGCCCCTGTCCCGCGGCATCGGCCCAGCCGCGCAGCACGTGCTTCACCCCCGGATCGATCGTGTCGGTGAAGTGCGTGTGGTGCGCGTTGTTCATCGTCACGATGTCCGGCACCAGCGGCGGCCGGTGGACGCCGTTATAGTCGGTGACGGCGGTGGCGCCCTCCGGGCTGCGGAACAGGAAGCTCGCATGCCCCAGAAAGGTCAGCTCCACCTGCCCCGGCATCAGATCGGTGGCGGCGGCCGGGATCAGCCGCGCCCGGAAATCCGGTGCCCGCGCGATCGGCAGGCAGGAGGCCGCCGCCGAGACGGCGCCGAGGAGGATGCAGAGACACGCCAGCACTGCCGACGCCCAGCCCGCGATCCGACCGCCCGTCATGCGCGCCTCCCCGGGTGCGGCTGCCGTTCGAGCGCAGCCGCCGCCATGATGCCGCCTCTCCCCGGACCCGAGCAATAACGATGCCGGGCGGATCCGCCGTCGCCTCACCCGCGACCGAGTGCCGCCCGGCCGGCCTGCGGGGTGGCGTCGGGCGGCCGGGTGGGCCACATATGGGGCGCGACCGAAGCAGCCCGCCGCGTTAGCATCGAGCCATGACCCGCAAGCGCCGCCGCCTCTATCTCGTCGGACTGGCCCTGCTCTCGCTGGGCACGGCGACGGCGCTCATGCTGACGGCGTTCGAGGACAATCTCGTCTTCTTCTTCAGCCCGACCGAACTCGCGGCCAAGGGCGTCGAGCCGGGGCAGCGCGTCCGCCTCGGCGGCCTCGTCGAGGAAGGCAGCGTCGTGCGCGATTCCCGCACGGCCCGGGTCAGTTTCCGGATCACCGATACGGTGAAGACGGTGCCGGTCCATTATACCGGCATCCTTCCCGACCTTTTTCGCGAAGGGCAGGGGGTCATCGTCAACGGCCGGCTGGAGGCGGACGGCTCTTTCGCGGCGGCCGAGGTGCTCGCAAAGCACGACGAGAACTACATGCCGCCCGAGGTCGCCGCCGCCCTGAAGCAGGCCGACCACCTGCGCACCACCGCGCACTAGCCCGAGACCGTTGAGAGGGAGCGGCCCGCGATGAGCGTCGAACTCGGCCATTTCGCCGTCGTCATGGCTCTGGCGGTGGCGCTGCTCCAGTCCGTGCTGCCGCTGATCGGCGCGTCCCGCGGCATTCCGGGGCTGACGGCCGTGGCGCGGCCGGCGGCGCAGCTGCAGTTCCTCCTGGTCCTGGCGGCCTTCCTGGCGCTGACCAACGCCTTCGTCACGTCGGACTTTTCCGTCGAACTGGTGGTCGCCAACTCCCATTCGCTGAAGCCGCTGATCTACAAGATCTCCGGCGTCTGGGGGAACCACGAGGGCTCGCTGCTGCTCTGGGTGCTGATCCTCACCCTGTTCGGCGCCGCCGTCGCCAGTTTCGGGCGCAACCTGCCGGAGACGCTGCAGGCGCGCACGCTGGCGGTGCAGGCGATGATCTCGGCGGGCTTCCTCGCCTTCATGCTCTTCACCTCGAACCCGTTCGCGCGGCTGCCGATGCCGCCGGCCGACGGCCGCGACCTCAACCCGCTGCTCCAGGATCCCGGCCTCGCCTTCCACCCGCCCTTCCTCTATCTCGGCTATGTCGGCTTCTCGATCGTCTTCTCCTTCGCCGTTGCCGCGCTGATCGAGGGCCGCGTCGACGCCGCCTGGGCGCGCTGGGTGCGGCCCTGGACCCTGCTCGCCTGGTGCGGCCTGACGCTCGGCATCGCGCTGGGCAGCTGGTGGGCCTATTACGAGCTCGGCTGGGGCGGCTTCTGGTTCTGGGATCCGGTCGAGAATGCCTCGCTGTTGCCCTGGCTGTCGGGCACTGCGCTGCTGCATTCGGCGACGGTGGTGGAGAAGCGCAACGCGCTGAAGAGCTGGACCATCCTGCTCGCCATCCTGACCTTCTCGCTCAGCCTGATCGGCACCTTCCTGGTCCGCTCGGGCGTGCTCACCTCGGTGCACGCCTTCGCCACCGACCCGGAGCGCGGCATCTTCATCCTGCTGCTGCTGGTCGTCGCGATCGGCGGCGCGCTCACCCTCTATGCGATCCGCGCGCCGTCGCTGCGCAGCGAGGGCTTCTTCGCCCCGGTCAGCCGCGAGGGCGCGCTCGTCCTGAACAACCTCGTCCTCTGCACGGCGACCGCGACGGTGTTCTTCGGTACGCTCTACCCGCTGTTCCTGGACGCGGTCGGCGGCGGCAAGATTTCGGTGGGGCCGCCCTATTTCAACGCGACCTTCGGGCCGCTGATGGCGGCGCTGCTGCTGCTGGTGCCGCTCGGCCCGTTCCTCGCCTGGAAGCGTGCCGACCTCGCCGGCGTGGCACAGCGCGTCTGGATGGCCGCCCTCGGCGCCGCTGCGATCGGGGCCGTCGCATGGTGGTGGCGCGGCGGCGGCCCGCTGCTGGCCGTGTTCGGCCTGGCGCTGGCCGCCTGGCTCGTCCTGGGCGCGCTCGCCGAGGTGGCGGAACGCATCGCGCTGTTCCGCGCGCCGGCCGCCACCGTCTGGAGCCGCGCCCGCAACCTGCCGCGCTCGGCCTGGGGCATGACGATCGCCCATGCCGGCGTCGGCATCGTGATGGCCGGCCTCGTCGGCCTGACCGCCTGGACCAGCGAAGACATCCGCGTCGTCCGGCCGGGCGACCGGATCGAGATCGCCGGCCATCGCCTGACCTTCCAGGGCGTGTCGCGTACGGAAGGCCCGAACTACATCGCCGACGTCGGCCGCTTCCGCCTGGAGAGCAGCGGCGAGATCCTGCTGCCGGAGAAGCGCATCTATCCCGTCGCCGGCACCAACACGACGGAGGCCGCGATCCGCACGACCGGCTTCGGCGACCTCTACGTCGTCCTCGGCGACGCCTATCCGGACGGCGGCTGGGCGGTGCGCATCTACGACAAGCCGCTGGCGCCCTGGCTCTGGGCGGGAGCGGTCATCATGACCCTCGGCGGCCTCGTCTCGCTGGCCGACCGGCGCTATCGCGTCGGGGCGCCGACCCGTGGCCGAAAGGCACGGCCGGCCGGCCGCCGGGCACCCGCGGCGCGCGCGCCGATTGACAGTGGCGCCACCGGGACCGGATAAGGCTGATACCCCGCCAAGGATCCGAGGAAGCCGCCCGTGCCGCCGAGATCGCCGCTCGCTCCGACGACCATTCCCGACCTGCCCCCCATCGCCGGCGTGCGCGTCGGCGCCGTCAACTGCGGCATCCGCTACAAGGGCCGCGACGACCTGTTCATGGCCGAACTTGACCCCGGCACCACCGTGGCCGGCGTCTTCACCCGCTCGCAGACGGCCTCCGCCCCGGTCCTCTGGTGCCGCCGCGCCCTCAGCCACGGCAAGGCGCGCGCGATCGTCGCCAACTCCGGCAACTCCAACGCCTTCACCGGAGCCCGCGGCGACCGTACCGTCGCCGCCACCGTCGCGAAGGCGGCCGAACTGCTCGGCTGTTCCGAGGACGAGATCTTCGTCGCCTCGACCGGCGTCATCGGCGAGCCGTTCGACCATGAGAAGATCCCGGCCGCGCTGCCCGCCCTGCGCGACGGCCTGCGCCCGGAGGCGTGGTCCACCGCCGCGGCCGCGATCCTCACCACCGACACCTTCCCCAAGGTCGCGACCCGCAAGGCGCGTATCGGTGCCGCCGAGGTCACGATCAACGGCATCGCCAAGGGCTCGGGCATGATCGCGCCCGACATGGCGACGATGTTCGCCTTCGTCTTCACCGACGCGAACATCCCGGCCGGCGTGCTCCAGGTGCTGCTCAACCGCTCGGCCGACCGTTCGTTCAACTGCACCACCGTCGACAGCGACACCTCGACCAGCGACACCGTCATCCTGTGCGCGACCGGGCAGGCGGCGCACCGCGCGGTGGAATCGTCGACCGAGCCGGCCCTGCGCGAGTTCCGCCGCGCCCTCGATTCCATCTGCCTCGACCTCGCCCACCAGATCGTGCGCGACGGCGAGGGGGCGACCAAGTTCGTCACCATCGAGGTGACGGGCGCCACCTCCGCCCGTGCGGCCAAGCGCATCGGCCTCGCCATCGCCAACTCGCCGCTCGTGAAGACCGCCATCGCCGGTGAGGACGCCAACTGGGGCCGCATCGTCATGGCGGTCGGCAAGTCGGGCGAGAAGGCCGACCGCGACCGCCTCGCCATCTCGGTCGGCGGCGTGCAGATCACCAAGGACGGCCAGCTGGTCGAAGGCTACGACGAGACGCCGGTCGCGGCGCACATGAAGGGCCAGGAGATCCGCATCGGCGTCGACCTCGGGCTGGGTCGCGGCCGCGCCACCGTGTGGACCTGCGACCTGACGCACGGCTACATCGACATCAACGGCTCCTACCGCAGCTGACGATGGAAGCGGCGGAGGCGGACGCACCCATCCTGCTGGTCGTCGCGGTCGCGCTGGTCGACCCCGACGGCCGCGTCCTCCTCGCCCGCCGTCCACCCGGCAAGGCGCTCGCCGGCCTCTGGGAGTTCCCCGGCGGCAAGGTCGACCCCGGCGAACGGCCCGAGGCCGCCCTCATCCGCGAACTGCGCGAGGAACTCGGCATCGAGACCGATGAGGCCTGCCTCGCCCCCTTCACCTTCGCCTCGCACGCATACGAGACGTTCCACCTCCTGATGCCGCTCTACGTCTGCCGCGTCTGGAAGGGCACCGCCGCCGCCCGCGAAGGCCAGGAACTCGCCTGGGTCCGCCCGGTCAGGATGGGCGACTACCCCATGCCCCCGGCCGACAAGCCGCTGGTCGCGATGCTCAGGGACCTGCTGTAGGACGGTCTGGAAAATCCGGACCGTGTGGCGCGGTCAGTCGCAGGCGAACATCTGATACGCCGACAGCCCCGACGCGACGCTCGCGCACCGGGGCTGTCGGTCGTTCCGATCGGCAGCGCGAAGGCGCTCAGGCGGCCTGGACCGCCTTCAGGAAGTGCTCCACGCGTTCCCTAATCGCCGAGGCCTGGAGCGACAGGGCGTCGGACGCCGACAGCACCTGATCGGCGCGGGCGCTGGTCTGGCCGGCGGCGTCGCGGATGCCCAGGATGCTGTGCGACACCTGCTCGGTGCCCTGGGCCGCTTGCTGCACGTTGCGGGCGATCTCCAGCGTGGCGGCGTTCTGCTCCTCCACGGCGGCGGCGATGGCCGTCGCGATCTCGTCGATGCGCACGATGGTCGACCCGATGCCCTGGATCGCCGTCGCGGCCTCGCCGCTGACGCCTTGCATGGCCTGGATCTGCGACGCGATCTCTTCGGTCGCCTTCGCGGTCTGGTTGGCGAGGTTTTTCACCTCGCTCGCCACCACCGCGAAGCCCTTGCCGGCGTCGCCGGCGCGTGCCGCCTCGATGGTCGCGTTAAGCGCCAGCAGGTTGGTCTGTGCCGCGATCGAGTTGATCAGGTCGACGACGTGCCCGACCTTCTGCGCCGCCTCGACCAGGCCGGCGACGGTTTGGTTGGTGCGCTGCGCCTCGCCGACGGCTTGGCGGGCGATGGTCTGCGACTGGTCGACCTGCTGGCCGATCTCCTCGATCGACTTGGAGAGTTCCTCGGAGGCTGCGGCGACGGTCTGGACGTTGGCGCTCGCCTGTTCCGATGCGGTGACGACGGTGTTCGCCTGCTCGGCCTCCTCGACCGCCGCACCGTTCATCGCTGTGGCGGTGGCGTTCAGGTCGGAGCCGGCGGTGGAGACGGTCTGCAGCAGGGCTGCGATCTCGGCCTCGAACCCGCGAATCAGCGCGTCGACGGCCTGTCGGCTGCGTTCGCGCCGCTCCTGCTCCTCGGCCGTCACGGCCTGCATGCGGGCGCGCTCGGCCGCCGTCTCCTTGAACACGACCAGGGCGCCGGCCAGTTCGCCGATCTCGTCCCGGCGGTCGCCGTAGGGCACTGCGGTGGATAGGTCGCCGCCGGCCACTTGGCGCATCGCGCGGGTGATCGCGGCGATCGGGCGGGTGACGCGGCCGCGGATGATCGCCAGGCCGACGATCCCGACCAGGATTGCGAAGGCGAGCAGCCCGCCCTGCAGGAGCAGCTGTCCCTGCGCCGCGTCGGAGCGGGCCCTGGCATGGGCGAGGGTGAGGTCGAGCGCGGTGGTGGAGATGCCGGCGAGGCTGTCGAGAGCCGCGTTGCTGACGGTGACCCACTCGCTCTTGCCGACCGGTACGGGCTGGCCGGCCTCGATCGCCTGTTCGATCGCGTCGCGCTGCTTAACCAGCGTCTCGGCATAGGCGCCCTTGGCGGCCGCAACGGCGGCCAGGATCTCGGCGGGCGTGCCGGGCCGCTTGGTCAGGTCCTGGACCATGCCCCAGCCGGTCTCCGCCTGACCCCGCAACCGCGCCATCTCGGTGCGCCGTTTCGCGTCGATCGTCCCGGCGTCCATGGCGCCGGAGACGAGGTTGCGGCTCAGGCCGACTGCGTCGCGCGCCAGATAGGCCGCATCCTTGATCGCGATCAGCTCGCCGATGATCGGGTCGACCATGCGCACCCGCTCGCCGAGGGACCCGGAAATCGCCTCGAGGTGGTCCACGACGCTAGTTGCCGCGGTGTCCCACGCCTTGGCGATGTCCTTGGGGCGTTCGGCCAGACCGGCCGTCAGGGCGCTGTCGACCTGGGTGCGCAGCGCCTCGATCTTGTCGCGCGATGCGCGCAGCGCGTCCGCAGTGATGCCGGGGGCGCAGTCCAGGTTGGCGCAGATGTCGATGACGCTGGCGGTCGCCGCGCGCGACTTGGCGCGCAGGTCCGCGACGGTCGCGATGAAGCTCTTCTCCGCCGGTGACGGTCCCTGCAGGGCGTTCCGCACGGGTCCGCGCTCCAGACGGGTCGTCTGCAGGCCGGCGAACACGTCGCGCGCGGCGAGCGTGGCCTCGGCGACCTGGTCGGCGTCGTGCTTCTGGACCACGGCGTGGAAGATCGACAGGCCGATGAAGCCGGTCAGGACCGCGAGCACAACGGCAAACAGACCGGTCAGCAGACCGCCGATCCGCCACTGAGGTAGCAACTTGTTCATCGAGAAGAACTCTTGGATCGCCGAGACAGGCGGCAGTCGCGTGATGTCGGCGACCGATCCGCAGCACTCGACTATGGCTGCAATACGTAAATGCCGGTTGAATGTCTGCGCGCGGTGAAGTCTTGGTCCGGTGACTTTTTGTCCCTATGGCGGCCGCCCCAGGGTGAGGTGTGCCATTCGTGTCTCCCCGCGTGGCCCTACCGTGTCGCCGGGGCCCGCGCTACCGTATCGCCGGATGTGAAGCGGCCCCGGACGAGGGCCGTGCAAGACGAATCCTGCGGAGGAGAGGAAGATGGGTCAGGTCGACGGCAAGGTGGCGCTGGTCTCGGGCGGGGCGTCGGGAATCGGGCGGGCGGCGTGCGAGACGCTGGCGCGCGAGGGGGCGGCGGTGATCGTCGCCGACGTGGACGACGCACTGAGTGCCGAAGTCGTGGCCGGGATCGCCAAGGCCGGCGGCCGGGCGAAGGCCGTCCATCTCGATGTCACGGAAGAGCAGCAGTGGATCGATGCGGTAAAGGCGACGCTCGACGCCTTCGGCCGGCTCGACGTGCTGGTGAACAATGCCGGCATCTGCGTGAACTGCCCGATCACCGACATGACCCTGGCCGAATGGCGCCGGCAGCAGGCGGTCAACGTCGACGGGGTCTTCCTCGGCACCAAGCACGCCATCCCGGCGATGCGCCAGGGCGGTGGCGGGGCGATCGTCAACATCTCGTCGGTCGCCGGCCTCGTCGGCAGCAGCGCCGGCCTCGCCGCCTATACCGCCACGAAGGGGGCCGTGCGCCTCTTCACCAAGTCGACTGCGCTGGAATGCGCCACGAACGGCGACAACATCCGCTGCAACTCGGTGCATCCGGGCATCATCATCACGCCGCTCTGGGGCAAGATGTTCCCCGACGACCCGTCCTTCCAAATGGGTTCGAACGACCTCGACCCGGCCAAGCGCATGAAGCGCAACATCCCGGTCGGCCGCAGCGGCTCGGCCCAGGACATCGCCAACGGCATCCTGTTCCTGTCGTCGGACGCGTCCAGCTACATGAACGGATCGGAACTGGTCATCGACGGCGGCGTCACCGCCGCCTGATACGGCGCCGGAGCGACGCCCTTCGTTCCGCCGGAGGCCGACGCTGCGCGCGGTGATGCCGGCCGGACCGTCCGCCCCGATCACGAAGGCCGCGTCGAAGGTGCGGCCGGGATCGGCGCATTCGACCAGGACGCGTTCGCCCGCCGGTCGGACCGCCGTTACGCGCACGCCCTGATGCAGATCCACCCGGCCGCTCGCCACGGCGGATTGTCGTTCGAGCGGGGTCACGCTACAGTGCGTGAGCGACACAAATGTAGCGAGGGTTGGAGTCCGATATGATGGACGTGGCGAACGCAGCCGATCGAAATACCGCGCACGAAACGGTTGCGTTCGAGCCTCCCGTCATCGTGGATTATGGCGACGTGGCGAAAGAAACACGCAGCGATCAAGGCGCTGGGACGTATGACGGGTTCGGCTACAGCTGAGGCCGGGTCGGTCGAGATTCCAAACCGACGTCCCCGATCGAAAAGTCATCGGCAGGCGGGTGTCGACGTGGTCTGCAGAGCCGCGACGGTGCGGGAGTCGGGCTTTATGCGGCGTAGTATCCGCTTTTCAATCAGGAATTGAGCGACGGTGACGAGTCTCGCGTATCGACAGGCCGACGGCGTACTCTCAGCCGAACTCGACGGCGAGACCGTCATGATCAGTCAGGAGACCGGCAGGTATCACGGTCTGCGCGGTTCCGCCGGGTTGCTCTGGGATCGGCTCGAAACGCCATGCGGTATCGGCGATCTGGCCGACGCTCTGGTGCGGCGCTATGGGTTGCAGGAAGGCGAGGCGCTCGATCATTCGAAACGTTTCGTCGATGGTCTCCTGCAACGTCGGCTGATTGTTCGGGTTTCGGGTGCGGCGGACTAGCTGCACTCCCGCGTCTGTCCGTTCCGGTCGAGATTTTCCCTTTCATGGCGAGGCCCTTTCTGACGTGAAGCCAGTCTATGGCCTTCACGGCCTGTCGGTTCGAAGCGCGTTCGCATGGCCGGATCTGTTCGAGCCGTTGCGCATCGGAGGTCCGGGCGATTTCGACTTCACGGCCGGGGCCTCGGCAGGGGCGCCGAACGGCGGGGCGGTCGTGCGTTTCAGCGAACCGGATCGCGATCTCGCCTATACGATCGCCGAGGGCGATCGCTCCGTACACGCCGTTTGGCAGGGGGACGTTCCGCCGGTGGACGTGGTGTCGATCTTCGCCAATACGGTGCTGCGGCAGCTCGCCGCCCGCACAGGCCGGATCGCCCTCCACGCCGCCGCGGTCGGCCATCGGGATGAGGCGATCCTGTTCGTCGGCCCGAAGGGCGCCGGAAAGTCGAGCCTGTTCGCCGCGGGCTGCGCCGCCGGCCTCGTCCCGCTGGCCGACGATCTGGCGATTCCCTACGAGGCCGACGGCGGGTGGCGGATGAAGCCGGGCATGCCGCTCGGCCGTCTGCGCGACGATACCGCGAGGCGGTTCGGCCTTTCGGGGTCGCCCAGCCTGCCGCTGGCTCCCGCTTCGGCCGGCAAGCGGCTCTACCGCATGTCGGACCGCTCCGCCGATCCGCTGCGCGAATACCGCATCCGCGCGGTCCACGTGCTGGCGCCGCGCGGCGGCGAAGGCGGCCCGGTCCGCCGCGAACCTCTGCCGGCGCCGGCGGCCTTCGCCGCCCTGCTCGGCGAGACGCACGCGCCGACCCCGGCCGCCGCGCGTGCCGTCGGGCGTCTCGTGACGCGGGTGCCGGTCGTCGGCCTGCGCCGCTCCGACGATCTCGACATGCTGCCGGCGACGGTGCTGTCCGTCGCCGCCGACGCCGGATGGAGCCTGCCGTGAGGGATGCGCTGCGGGTCGCGCTGTCGTCCGGTGTCGATGAGGCCCTGTCGGCCGTCCTGCACCCGGCGGAGGCCGGCCGGCTGGAGCGCTTCGCCGGCCGGCTGCCGACGGTCGGAGAGGGTATCGTCGAGATTCCCCTCGGGCCGGCGCGCGCCGGTGCGGGGCCGGATTTCCACCTGATGCCGCACGCGGTGGACGACAGGCTCCGTCTCGCCGGCGTGCTGCGCCGCATGCCGGAGGCGGCCGGCGCGGACCGGGACGATGCCATGGCGATGGCGGACCTGATCGAAAGCTGGCCCACCGATGCCGGCCTGGTCTGCGAATACGACGTCGATACGGACGCGGCCGTGCGGCTGCCGAGCCTCTTCCTCAATTTTCCCGCCGCCTGGACCGAGGTCGAGCACGGTGCGGCCCGCGACCTGCTGTTCGGGCGGCTGCCGGACTGGCAGCCCTGCCGGGCCGGCATCGAGGCCCTCGCCGCCGCGGCCGGGGCGGGCAGCAGGGTCAGCTGGATCGGCGTCATGCTGCCGCGGCGCCCCCGTGTCCTGCGCGTCAATCTCGCCTTCGTCCGCGATGAGCGGATCGGCGCGATCCTCGAAGGCCGGTTGCCGCCCGACCGGGTCGGGCGGGCGTGCGACGCGTTGGGCTGGGCCGCCGCCGCCGCCGAGCGCGCCGTGCTCGCCGTCGACCTGTCGGCCGACGGCCTCGGCGCCGACGTCGGTCTCGAGTGCTTCGTCGACGACCGAAGCGGCGAGGATGTAGACTGCTGGTCCGGCTTCCTGGATGCGGCCCGCCGCCGCGGCCTGATCTCCGAGGCGGAGAGCGTGGCGCTGTGTTCGTGGCCGGGACGAACCATGCCCGCCTCGCGCGCCGTCCCGCCGTGGCCGGACGCCTGGATCGTCGCAGACCTGTTCGGCGACGGCCGGTTGCCCCAGTGCCTGCGGGAGGTCAACCATCTGAAGGTCACCGCCAAGGCCTCCGGTCGGACGACGCTCAAGGCGTATCTGCGTTTCCTTCTCGACTGGACGGCGGTCGAGACGGGCGAGCGGCCGGTCCAGCCGCAGCCCCCCGAGGGGGCCGACTTCCTCGCAGCCGTGCGCCACGGCGATACGGTGCGCGAGGCCGTCCGGCGGGCATTTTCGGATCCCTACCCGCCGCGCCTCGCGGATGTCGCGCAGTGTGCCGGGTTCACCTTCGACGGTTCGGACTACCGATCGGACTGGATGGCCCGGCGCCTCGGCTCTACCGACTGAGGCGTCGGCGCGGAGCGAGCCGCCGTCGCTTCGTCTGCGGGGATCGGGGGCCGGGCGGGGGGCCTTGCGAGAGGCGTTCGTTCGTCCTCTGCAACGTGCCGCCCCGCTGCCCGGTTCTCCGGCTCAGGCGGGCTTCGGCGCCAGATCCAGCCGCACGACCACGTTCTCCAGGTCGGGTGCGGCCGCCGGGAAGCGCTTGGTCACCAGCTGGTCGTGGCCGGGGATGACATGGTCGGGGCTCGCCGCCAGGGCGTTGAGCTTGCGGTAGCCCTCGATCATCACCTGCAGGTCGTGGAAGATCGCGAACGGCCGCTCCGCCGCCGCTTCCTCGTAGAGGTGGATCGCGTCGGAGGCCAGGATCACCCAGCCGCGCTCGGTCCAGACGCTGAGCGCCATCTGGCCACGCGCGTGGCCGCCGATCAGGTGCCAGCGGATGCCCGGGGCATACTCGCCGTCCTCGTCGTAGAAGCGCATCCGCCCGCCATGCGCCAGCCGCACGAGGTTGCAGACGTCGTCGGCGTCATAGGCGGCGCGGAAGAAGGGGTGGGTCATGTCGCGGCCGGTGATGGAGAACATCTCCCGGTCGGGCATCCAGAAGGTCGCCTTCGGGAAGTCCTCCAGCGTGCCGACATGGTCGAAATGGGCGTGGGTGAGGATGACCTCCTCGACCTTCGACGTGTCGATGCCGATGCGGGCGAGGCCGTCCTTCGGCCGGAACAGCCACTCGCGGCCCGGCCGCTTCTCGTTGGTCTCGCGGCTGAAGCCCGTGTCGACGACGATGGTCCGGCCGTTGCCCTCGATCGCCCACATGAAGAAGTCGAGGCCGGCGATCATCTTGCCGTGCTCGCCGCCCAGATAGGTGTGCCCCTCGTCCCGCAGCGGCTGCTGGGCATAGCGGATCGCGTAGATCCTATAGGTCGGCAGGGCGGTCGGCGTTGCGTCCGTCATGGCGCGCGGGTCCTCGCTGTTGCGGTCGGCCCCGTTCCCGCGGGGCCGCGTTGCGCGCAGTATGCCGGCGGGCGGCCGCGGCCGGAAGTGCGGCCCGCCTCGGGGCGGCGGGTCAGCCGCGGACCACGCTCTCGAACTCGGGCTCGGGCTCGCCCTGGCCTTCCGGGAAGCCCTCGACGGGGCCGATGACGGCCTCGTCGCGCTGGGTGATCGGCGGCGACTGCATGTAGAGCGCGGTCAGCTCGGCGAGGCTGGCGAGCGCGTCGACGTGGATGCGCTCGTAGCCGTGGCTGGCGTCGATGCCGAAGCAGACGAGCGCGGTGCGGATGTCGTTGCCCGCGTCGAGTGCCGAGGCGCTGTCGCTGCGATAGTAGCGGAAGACGTCACGCTGGTGCGGGATGGCGAAGCGCCGGCACAGGTCGAGCAGCCGGTGCGTCAGGTGATAGTCGAACGGCCCGACCATGTCCTTCATGGCGACCGTCACGCCGGTCTCGCGCGAGTTCTGCCCGGGCGCGCTGGTGCCGTTGTCGATGGTGACCATCTCCGCCACGTCGCCGTGCAGGACGGCGGAGGCGCCGGACCCGACCTCCTCGGAAATCGTGAACAGCATGTGGCAGTCGATCGGCAGCTCCAGGCCGCCGTCGCGGATCGCCTTGATCGCGGCGAACATGACGGCCGCACCGGCCTTGTTGTCGAGGTAGCGCGAGTTGACGAAGCCGGTGTCGGTCAGCTCGTAGCCCGGATCCACGGCGACGAAATCGCCGACATTGAACCCCAGCCGCTCCAGGTCGCCGCGGCTGTCGGCGAAGGCGTCGGGCCGGATCTCGACATTGTCCCAGCTGACCGGCTGGGTGTCGATCTCCTCGTTGAAGGTGTGGCCGGAGGCCTTCAGCGGCAGGATGCTGCCGCGAAAGACGTTCCCGTCGGTGAAGATCGTGACGCGGGCGCCCTCGGCGAAGCGCGACGACCAGTGGCCGATCGGCACGAGCTCCAGGCGGCCATTGTCCTTCAGGCGCTTCACCATCGCGCCCAGCGTGTCCAGGTGCGACACCACCGCCCGGTCGGGCGTGTGCTGGCGGCCCGGCAGGTCGGCCCGGATGGCCCCCCGCCGGGTCAGTTCGAACCGCACGTCGAGCTGTTCGAGCTCGGCGCACGCGCGCATCACGACCCGGTCGGTGAAACCCGTCGGGCTCGGGATGGCCAGGAGTTCGCGCAGGATGTGCAGCAGATAGTCGGTATCGATCTCGGGTTTCTTCACGGCACTCTCTCGGGCATTCACCCGGCGGTCTGGGGAAACAGCAGGTCGACGAAACGCTGGGCCGTCGGCTGCGGTTCATGGTTCGCGAGGCCGGGCCGCTCGTTCGCTTCGATGATCACATAGTCGGGGCCGTCGAGCTTCGGCACCAGCAGGTCCAGGCCGACGACGGGGATCTCGATCGCCCGGGCGGCCCGCACCGCGGCGTCGACGAGCGCCGGATGCATGATGTCGGTGACGTCGTGGATCGTCCCGCCGGTGTGCAGGTTGGCGGTCTTCCGCACCTGGAGAACCTGGCCTTCCGGCAGGATGTCGGTCATCTGCAGCCCGGCCTGCTGCACGCAGCGCTCGGTCTCGCCGTCGAGCGGGATGCTGCTTTCGCCGCCCGTCGCCGCCCGCCGCCGCCGGCTCTGGGATTCGATCAGCTTCTCGATCGAGTGTCGTCCGGTGCCGACGACCTCGGCGGGCTTGCGGACGGCACCGGCGACGACCTTGTAGCCGATCACGATGATCCGCAGGTCCTGGCCCTCGCAATACTGTTCCAGCAGCACGGTCTCGCACTGGTGGCGCGCACGCTGGATGGCGGGCTCCAGGTCGGCGGGGTCGCGGATGTCGACGCTGATGCCGCGTCCCTGCTCGCCGCGCGCCGGCTTGACCACGACGGAGCCGTGGGTCGCGAGGAAGGCGGCGTTCGCCTCGGGCTCGCCCGCCACGGCCTGACCCGGCACGCACAGGTCGCTGCGTTCGAGCAGGCGGCGCGTGACCGCCTTGTCGTCGCAGCGGCTCATGGCGATCGAATCGGTGAGCTGCGAGAGCGATTCCCGGCAGGTGATCGAGCGGCCGCCGTGCGTCAGGCGGAAGAAGCCGCCCTCGGCGTCCAGGACCTCGACCGCGATGCCGCGCCGCCGCGCCTCGTCGACGAGGATGCGGGCATAGATGTTGAGGCCTTCTTCGGGCGCCGGCCCGGTGAAGAGCGGCTCGTTGATGACGTTCTTGCGCTTGACCGCGAACACCGGCACGCGCTGGAAGCCGAGCTTCTCGTAGAGGGCGATCGCCTGTTCGTTGTCGTGCATGACGGACAGGTCGACGAACAGCCGGCCACGGGCGGCGTAGTGTTCGACCAACTGGCGCACCAGCGCCTCGCCGATGCCGGGGTGCTGGGCGTCCGGATGGACCGCCAGGCACCACAGGCTCGACCCGCATTCGGGGTCCTCGAACGCCTCGACATGGTCGACGCCTGTCACTGTCCCCAGGATCCGCCCCGTCGCCTCGTCCTCGGCGACATAGTAGGTCAGCGTCTTGCGCGCCCGGTGCGACCAGAAGAACGACGTCTCGACGCGCACCATGTGGCGCTTGGCGTAGATCTCGTTGACGCCCTCGGCGTCCTGGTGCGTCTGCAGGCGCCGCACGCGAAAGCCCATTGGCCGCTCCCGGCGGGGGCGGTAATTGGTCATTCGCAGGCGGTAGGTGTTCGACGGGTCGAGGAACAGGTCGAGCGGCGCCTGCGCCAGCACGACGTGCGGATCGACGACGTAGAGCGCGATGTCGCGTTCGCCGTTGCGCTCCTGCCGGATCGCCTCCGCCAGTTCGGCCGGGTCGTCGAACGTATGGCCGAAGATCAGGCGGCCCCAGCCGCAGTCCGCGGTGACGTTGCGCGCATGCTCGCGCAGCATCCATTCCGCGGCATCGCTCCATCCGCTGATCGACGGCGACACCTGGCGGTCCTGGCGCTGGCGGAGGCGCTGGTCGCTCTGCCGTGCGGGACGTTCGCTCATACGACTACCCTCAGACGCCGTTGGTCTGCAGCCAGCTCTCCAGCAGCGCCACCTGCCAGAGCTTCGAGCCCCGGAGCGGCGTCAGGCTGTCGTTCGGCGCCTTCAGCAGCCCGTCGATGAAGGGCCGCTGGAAGAGGCCGCGCTCGCGTGCCGCCTGCGCGTTCAGCGTGTCGGTCACCATGTCCAGATAGGGGCCCTCGAGGTGCTTCAGCGCGGGCACCGGGAAGTAACCTTTCGGCCGGTCGATGACCTCGCTCGGGATGACGCGCCGCGCCGCTTCCTTCAGAACCCACTTGCCGTCACCGCGGACCTTCAGTTCCGGCGGGATGCGGCCCGCCAATTCGACCAGCTCATGGTCGAGGAACGGTACGCGGGCTTCCAGGCCCCAAGCCATCGTCATGTTGTCGACGCGCTTCACCGGATCGTCGACGAGCATGATCGTGGTGTCGATGCGCAGCGCCTTGTCGGCGCCGGTGTCCGCGCCGGCGCGGGCGAAATGCTCCTCGACGAACTGCCGGCTGTAGTCGGGGCCGACGAACCGCGGGTCGACCGACTGCGCATACTCGGCGTGGGTGCGGTCGAAGAAGACCCGTGCATAGTCCCCGACCGGGTCCGTGCTCTCCAGCATCGGCGGATACCAGTGATAGCCGCCGAACACCTCGTCGGCGCCCTGGCCGCTCTGCACGACCGTAAGGTTCTTTGAGACCTCCTCCGACAGCAGGAAGAAGCCGACCGCGTCGTGGCTGACCATCGGCTCCGACATCGCCGCGATGCACTTGCCCAGGGCGGGCAGGGCGCGGCGGGAGTCGATAAAGATCCGGTGGTGCTTGGTGCCGAAATGTTCGGCGATCACGTCGGAATATTCGAACTCGTCGCCGCGCTCGGTGCCGACGGTCTCGAAGCCGATCGAGAAGGTCTCCAGGCCCGTCTGGCCGAGGGCGGAGAGCAGGCCGACGATCAGGCTGGAGTCGAGGCCACCGGACAGCAGGACGCCGACCGGCACGTCGGCGACGAGGCGCCGCTCCACGGCGGTGGTCAGCGCCGAGAGCACCCGGGCTTCCCAGTCGGCCTCGCTCAGGCCGGCATCCTCGGGCAGGCGGGTAAAGGGCGGCTCCCAGTAGCGCCGCTCGCTCTTCGTGCCGTCCGCCTCGATCGTCATGACCGTCGCCGGCGGAAGCTTGCGGATCCCTTTCAGGATCGTCATCGGCGCGGGCACCACTGCGTGGAACGTCATGTAGTGGTGTAGCGCCTGCGGATCGATGTCGGTGTCGATCCCCAGCGGCTCGGCCCGCTCGGCGTCGAGCAGGCCCGGCAGGGTGGAGGCGAAGCGCATCCGTCCGCCGGCCTCGGCAAAGTAGAGCGGCTTGATGCCCAGGCGGTCACGGGCGAACGTCACGCGGCCGCTGGCGCGGTCCCAGACGGCGAAGGCGAACATGCCGTGGAAGCGCTCGACGCAGGCCGCGCCCCAGGCGTGGAACGCCTTGAGGACCACCTCGGTATCGCCGCCGGAGAAGAAGCGGTAGCCGCGCCCCTCGAGCGTCTTCTTCAGTTCCTTGTAATTGTAGATGATGCCGTTGAAGACGAGCGCCAGACCCAGATCGGAATCCACCATGGGCTGCCGGGCGCGGTCGGAGAGGTCGATGATGCGGAGCCGGCGGTGGCCGAGGGCGATGCCGTCCTGCTGGTAGAGGCCTTCGCCGTCCGGCCCGCGCACCGCCTGCCTGCCGTTGATCGCCGCCACTGCACGCGCCGACGCAGGCCCCCCGCCGAACCTGATTTCACCCGCAATACCGCACATAGTCAGAGTCCCTTAGTCACCCACCGGAGTCGGCGCATAGAACGGTCGTGGGCCCAAAAAGGTCCGCACAGTCATGCACCACGCCGCGTCGGCGCACTCAATTGACGTGCGCCGCCTGATATCGCGACACGTGCATGGTATCCGCATATCCACGACTTTGCCAGGGCTGCCAAATTATCAAGATGTGATGTATGACGAATACTGGTATGCTGCGTCATTTATCTTTCTTTTCGTTTTCGATCTGGGATTTCTCGGTGAATCTACATACTGCCGCGCGAGTTGCCGGGGTGAAGGCTCGTCTTTCGTCGGCTTTGGCATTAAGGTCGATGTCCGGTGATCGGAGTGGAGGTGCGACGAAGGCATGGAGGCGATTGGGGCAATCATCCTCGTCGGCGCAGCTCTCCTGCTCGTCAGCATCCTCACCAGCCTGGTTTCATCCCGCATCGGTGCCCCGCTGCTGCTGGTGTTCCTGGTCGTAGGCCTGCTCGCCGGGGAGAGCGGCCTCGGAATCCAGTTCGACGATGCTCCCTCGGCCTTCCTCATCGGCAGCGTTGCGCTGGCCGTCATCCTTTTCGACAGCGGTTTCAATACGAAGTGGGCGAGCTACCGCATGGCGGCCGCACCGTCGCTGGTCCTCGCGACGGTGGGGGTCGTTTTGACGGCGGTCGGAGTCGGCGCCGCCGCCCGGTTCCTCTTCGGCCTCGGCTGGCCGGAGGCGCTGCTCATCGGGGCGATCCTCGGCTCGACGGATGCAGCCGCGGTCTTCTTCCTGCTGCGCGTCGGCGGGATCACGCTGCGCGACCGCGTCCGCTCGACGCTGGAGATCGAATCGGGGGCCAACGACCCGATCGCGATCTTCCTGACGCTGGGCCTCGCGACCGCGATCGGTCAGCAGGAGATGGCATCCGGCGTGGACCTGGCGCTCGCCTTCCTGCTCCAGATCGGCCTGGGCGGCATCTGCGGCTTCCTCGGCGGTCATCTGATCGTGCTCACGCTCAACAACTTGCGTTTGGAGACCAGCCTCTATCCGATCTTTTCGATCGGGGCGGCGCTCGCCCTGTTCGCTGCCACGGGCGTGGCCGGCGGCAGCGGATTTCTCGCGGTCTATGTCGCGGGATTGGTGGCCGGCAACGCGCGCGTACGCGCCGGTCTCAGCCTTCGGCGTTTCCAGGATGGCCTCGCCTGGCTCGCCCAGATCGTGATGTTCGTGATGCTGGGGTTGCTGGCCAGCCCGTCGCAGTTCCCTGCCGTGGCCCTCTCGGCACTGGCGCTGGCCCTCGTGCTCATCCTGCTTGCCCGGCCGCTCGCCGTCTGGCTCTGCCTCTTGCCCTTTCGCTTCTCCCGGAACGAGACGGCGTTCGTCGCGTGGGTGGGGCTGCGCGGCGCCGTATCCATCATGCTCGCGATCGTCCCCATGCTGGAGGGCGTTCCCGGAGCGACGGATTACTTCAACGTCGCCTTCCTGATCGTCCTGATTTCGCTGCTGCTGCAGGGATGGACGATCCGGCCGCTGGCCCGTTTTCTCGGCCTGATCGTGCCGCCGCGCATGGGACCGCTCGATCGGACGGAACTCGACCTGCCGGGCACGAGTGCGGTCGAACTGGTCACTTACCGCATCCACGCCCAGAGCCCCGTGGCGCGCGGACAGCGGTTGCCGCGCTGGGCGCGTCCGGCGCTGATCGTTCGCGACTCGCGCCCGCAGGACATCCACAGGGTCCGCAATCTGCGCGAGGGCGACATCGTCTACTTGTTCGCCTCGTCGCAGAAGGTCGGCCTGCTCGACCGGCTCTTTGCCGGCACGCACGAACTGCAGGACGACGATTCCGAATTCTGGGGGGATATGGGGCTGTCGCCCGACGTCACGGTTCAGGCGATGGCCGAGATGTACGGCCTGCCGCTCGACCTGAAACTGGCCGATCAGACGCTTGGCAGCCTTTTCGCCCGCGAGTATGGCGACAACGTCGATTACGGCGACCGGCTCCGCCTCGGCCCGATCGAACTGGTCGTGAGGCGGGTCGAGCACGGCGCGGCTACGGAACTGGGGCTGGCCTTCCAGCCGTCGGCGGCGTCGAGCCGGCGGATTCCCGTCTTTCAGACCCCAAGGGAGATCAGCGCCGGAGCGGGGCGCTTCCTGCGTGCCCTGGCACGGCGCATCAGAAACGCGCGGCGCTCGCTTCTCAGGCGCGAGGGTCGTTAACCGCCCATGGCACAGACAAGATCAGGCGGTGGGCTCCGGTGCGCGAACAGCCGCCGGGCAACGCCGAGCAAGAGCATGCTCGACGGCCCGCTCCAACTCGGGGGAACTGAACGGCTTCGTGACGTAACCCGCGGGCTTCGTCGCTTCCGCCCGCTCCCTGAGCGGCCCTTCGGTATAGGACGTGACGAACACGACCGGGATGCCGTCCTGTGCGCGGATCGCCTGGGCCGCTTCGATTCCGTCCATCGATCCTCGGATCGTGATGTCCATCAGGATCAGGTCGGGATGCTCGCGCGCAGCCGTCATCACGGCCCGCTTGCCGTTGTCGACGACGTCGACCACCTCGTAGCCGCGTTCCTCCAGCATGCAGGCGATGTCCAGCCCGACGAGCAGTTCATCCTCGACGACCAGGATGCGCCCGCCGTTGGCCGGCTGGCAGTTTCCGTTTCCCTTGGTATAAGCCACGACCTGCACGCTCCAATCTGTGCCGGCACCGGAATCTGGCCTCGCAGTCTCGCCTCGTACGCGGGCTGGCGAGAGAGTAACAGCGGGCGGACGATTTTGTTCGCCTTCATAATGCGGCCCGGAATCGTTTAGCGATGGGCGGGCTCGGAAATCACAGTGAGCAGGCGGTGGAGGCTGCGGTCTCTTGTCCTCCCCGCCGGTCCATGGCGTCCGTTCAGCGACTGTTCGGCGGCGTTTTCCTGCTGATCATGGCGATTCTTCTCTCTACAGTCGCTTGGTGGACCTACAGGGGCGCCGTCCGCGACGGCGTGGACGCGGCGAGTTCCTTTGCACGCCTCGCCGCGAATCAGTCTGCCCGGATGGTGGAATCCGCCGATCTCCTGCTGATCGACATGCAGCGGATCGGCAGGGTGGCCGACTGGGGCTCGCCTGCGATCGTGCGCGTGGCAGGGGAGGAACTGCAGTTCCTGTCGTCCGAGCTTCCTCATGTGAAGCGCCTGACGGTGTTCGGTCCGGATGGGCGGGTCAGGGCATCGAGCGCGCCGAGCGACGAGCGCGACCGGCCGGTAGATGCAGAAGCCTTCTTCAGCTTTCATGCTGGCGGCGGCGAGGGTCTCTACATCAGTCCGCTCCTGCCCGGCAGCGCGGCGCAAGGCGAGATTGTCTTGAGCCGGCCCGTGACGGGCCCGCGGAACGCGTTCGACGGGATCGTCGCGGTGGTGCTGGACCCGGCGGCCTTCGCCACGTTCTTCCGGTCGCTCGACATTCCGCTCCGGGCGATCTTCTACCTCGTCCACGACGACATGAGCATCGTGCTGCGGGAGCCCCCGGCAGACGACGACCTGCCGGGAACGGTGGGCGAGGTCCTTCATCCGGACCTGCGCCGGCATCTCGCTCTCCGCCTCTCGAAGACGTCCTTCGAGTTCGACGATGCAACCGGCCGGCTTTGGCTTGCGGCCGCGCACGAGGTGGAGCGTTACCCCCTGCAGGTTGTCCTCGGCATCGAGCACGACGCGATTACCGAGCGCTGGATTGCGGACACGCTGCCCTATCTCACCTTCGGCTGTTTGGCCCTTCTCGCCCTCAGCTTCCTGGTCTCCGTCTCGATCCGGCAGGGGCATCGGGAGGACATGTTCCGCACGGCGCTGATTCGCTCCAACGAGATGCTCGAGCACCGCGTGCAGGAACGGACCCAGTCCCTGGAGGATGCGCTCGAGCAGAAGGACACGCTCTTCCGCGAGCTCAACCACCGCGTGAAGAACAACCTGCAGATCGTCGCGAGTCTTCTCAGGCTTCAGTCGGCGCGCTTCAAGGATCCGTCGGTGACGGCGGGGTTCACGAGCTGCCTCGGGCGGATCCAGTCGATGAGCGCGGTGCACGAGATGCTGTACCGCAAGGACGACGTCGCCCGCGTCGACTTCCGCGACTATCTCGGCGGGCTGACGCGCCGCCTCGGCGAAAGCTACGGCGGCGCCGACCGGATCCGGATCGAGGTTTCGGCGGACGACGATCTGCTGGATGTGCGGACGGCCGTCCCGCTGGCGCTCTTCGTCAACGAGGTCGTCTCGAACAGCTTCAAGCACGCCTTTCCCGATGGGCGGCACGGTACGATCGCGATCGAGTACCGCGTCGAGGGCGAGATGCGCCGCCTGACCGCGCGCGACGACGGCATCGGCATCGCGGCGGAAGGGGCGGGTAGGGCGGGCTCACTGGGGATGCAGCTGGCCAGGGCGCTGGCAGGCCAGCTCGGCGGGACGTTCCGTCAGGGGCCGGGAAACCCCGGAACGGTCACCGTCATCGAGTTCGACCTGGGCAAGGTCGCCGACGACTAGGCCGCCGTCCACGAGCCTCAGTGCCGGAAGTGGCGCATGCCGGTCAGGACCATGGCGAGGCCCTTCTCGTCGGCTGCCGCGATGACCTCCGCATCCCGCATCGATCCACCCGGCTGGATGACGGCGGTGGCACCCGCCTCCGCCGCGGCCAGAAGCCCGTCGGCGAAGGGGAAGAAGGCGTCCGACGCGACGACAGAGCCGACCGTCAGCGGCTGGGGAAGGCCGGCGGCCTCGGCCGCATCCGCCGCCTTGCGCGCCGCCGTCCGGGCGGAATCGACCCGGCTCATCTGGCCGGCGCCGATTCCGACTGTGGCGCCGTTCTTCACATAGATGATGGCGTTCGACTTCACGTGCTTGCAGACGGTGAAGGCCAGCAGCAGGTCCGCCATCTCCTGTTCCGTCGGCACCCGCTTCGACACGACCTTGAGGTCTGCCGCGCCGATGCGGCCATTGTCGCGCGACTGCAGCAGCAGACCGCCGGCGACCGACCGGAACGTCATGCCGGGCGCCGCCGGATCGGGCATGCCCCCGGTCAGCAGGACGCGCAGGTTCTTCTTGGCCGCGAAGATGCGGCGTGCGTCCGCGTCGGCATCCGGCGCGATGACGACCTCGGTGAAGATCGCGGCGATCTTTTCCGCGGCAGCCGCGTCGAGCGGCCGGTTGACCGCGACGATGCCGCCGAAGGCGCTGACCGGATCGCACTGCAGCGCCCGGTCCCACGCCTCGGCGAGGCTGCCGGCCGTGGCGACGCCGCAGGGGTTCGCATGCTTGATGATCGCCACTGTCGGCTTTTCGAACTCCGAGACGAGCTCGAACGCCGCGTCGGTGTCGTTGAGATTGTTGTAGCTGAGTTCCTTGCCCTGGAGCTGTTCCGCCGTGGCGAGGCCGCGGATCGGTGCCGCCGTCAGACGCGGCAGCGTGTAGAACGCCGCCGCCTGATGCGGATTCTCGCCGTAGCGGAGCGTCTGCTGCAGGTTTCCGGCGATGGTGATGCGCTTCGGGAACGCTTCCCCGACCTGGCCGGCGAACCAACCGGAGATCGCCGCGTCATAGGCTGCGGTGCGGGCGTAGGCGCCGGCCGCCAGACGCCGGCGCAGCGCCAGCGCCGTCGCGCCGTCGTTCGCGTCGAGTTCGGCGGTGAGATCGCCATAGTCGGCCGTATCGGTGACGACCGCCACGAAATCGTGGTTCTTGGCCGCGGCGCGGATCAGGGCCGGGCCGCCGATGTCGATGTTCTCGATGCAGTCGTCGAACGGCCGCCCGGCCGCGACCGTCGCCTCGAACGGATACAGGTTGACGACGAGCAGGTCGATCGGCGCGATTCCGTGGGCGGCCATCGCGTCGGTGTGGGCGGGGAGGTCCCGCCGCCCGAGCAGTCCGCCGTGAATGGCGGGATGCAGGGTCTTGACCCGACCGTCGAGCATCTCGGGGAAGCCGGTATGGTCGGAGACCTCCTTCACCGGCACGCCCGCATCGGCCAGGGCCTTCGCCGAGCCGCCCGTCGACAGGATCTCCACCCCGCGGGCGGCCAGCGCCTTGCCCAGTTCGACGAGGCCGGTCTTGTCGGAAACGGAAATCAGCGCCCGGCGAACCGGTACGAGATCGTGGGAGGTCATCGGCGTTCTCGCCTGCTGTTTGAGAGAAGCGCTAGCGTTTCGGCAGCGCCTGGAAAGCCCATTTCACCTGGGTGCCGCCAGCGGCGATCTCGCCTTCGACGGTGATCTGCTCGGTCCGCTTCTGGATGCCGCGTTCGCCGAGATAGATGCTCTCGGCCAGTCCGATCTTGCCGCCGGTCGCCCTGACCCGCCAGCCGGCGCCGCTCGGCAGTCTGACCATGACGGCCGCACCTTCCTGGATCAACGAGGCGGTGACGCGCGGATGGAGGTGGAAGCGGACGACGAACGGTGTCCCCGCGCCGCCGATCAGTGTGTCGGCGCCGCGGAAATCGTCGCCCGCCGCCGAGAGCCAAAGGCGCCGGCGGTGAATCACGCCATGGGTGTCGCGCCAGCCGTCGTGGCTCGCTTCGACCCAGATGTTGCCGCCTTCCTCCTGGCGCATCACGCTCACGTCGAGCGGGCGCCGGCCGAGCCCGCCTTCGGGAAAGGCCTCGGCCGAACTCGTGTCCGCGATCGTCACGGTCGAATGCGCCGCGGTCGCACGCTGCGCCTGCCGCCAGGCCGTGCCGCCCAGCCGGTTGACGCCGCAATTCACGATGAGCCGCTCCTTGCCGACGCTCATCTCGAAGGCGAGCGTCCCGGCATGCGCGGCGGCGTCGACGCCCGCAGGCGCCGGCGGGCCGGCGTCCATGATGACGATGGTCCGGTTCGCCACCAGGCGTTCGAAGCCCGTTTCCGGTGCGCTCACCCCGGGGCGGCCCTTGGCGTCCGCCTGAGTCAGCACCAGGTCGATCGCCCAGCCTTCCTCCTCGACGCTGTCGTTGAACAGCGCCAGGCCGCCGTCGCCGTGCCGGAAGAAGCGCAGCATCGGCGCCATCCGCTCGATGGCCGCATCGAGGGCATCGGGCACGTCGCGCCGGCCGGCGCGCAGCATCGTCCGGATCTCGATCAGCCGTCGCAGCGCTTCGAGCTGGACCCGCGGGCTGCGCTCGATGTGCCCGCCGTCGGCCAGCACCTGGAGCGGCAGCTCGCGCACGAGCAGCTTGAGCGCCTGGCCGAGCCGGCTTTCGCCGTCCGGAAAGGCGACCCCGGCCGCGAGCATGCCGTGGATGGCGTTCAGCCTTGCCACCCCGGCGGGACTGCGGCGGATGCTGCGCGTGAGGTGGCGTGCCTGCCGGGCCAGGCTCTGGCGCAGTTCGCCGCGAAAGAAGTCGTCGGCGCTGGCGGCGAAGAAATCGTGGTTACCCAGCCAGGCGGTGATCCGGGCGCCGGTGACGTCCGGACGCCAGGGCACCTCGCTCCAGCGCTCGTGCTCCAGGATCCAGGTCGCGACCATCTCGCGCGCCGCCCGGCGCGCCTCGTCGCCGCCCACGGCCCGCAGGTCGCGCAGCCAGCCGAAGCCGTGCATCCAGGCGAGCCGCAGCGGATCGGTCTCGGCGCTACCCCGGAGGAAGGCGCTGCTCATGCCCGCTTCGTCGCGCAGCAGTTCCTCGCCGCGCGAGGATTCGCCGGGCCATGGATCGCGCGGCACCATGCGCAATTCGCGCGGCGCGGCCCCGGCGAGCGTCAGGCCATAGAGCGGACTGGCCAGGAAGTGTCGCCGCAGGGCCTGCCATGCCGAACCGCGCCCATACTGCGCCGTCGCCATCGTCACGGCTTTTCGACGCGCAGCCGGCCGATGTTGGCCGCATAGCCGGTGGGGCCGTCCCGAAACACCGCCGTCCCCGCGACCAGGACGTCCGCCCCGGCCGCCACGGCGCGCGGCGCCGTCTTCGCGTCGACACCGCCGTCGACCTGCAGGTCGATATGGCGGCCCGTCGCGTCGATACGCTTCCGCAGGGCCTCGATCTTGCGCAGCTGCGATTCGATGAAGGACTGGCCGCCGAAGCCCGGATTGACGCTCATCACGAGCACGAGATCCAGGTCGTCGATCAGGTAGTCCACCACTTCGACCGGTGTCGCGGGGTTGATCGCGATCCCGGCACGCATCTCGCGCTGGCGGATGCGCTGGATCGTGCGATGGACGTGCGGCCCAGCCTCGGGATGGACGGTCAGCACGTCTGCGCCGGCGTCGGCGAAGGCGTCGATGAACGGGTCGACCGGCGAGATCATCAGGTGGACGTCGAGCGGCTTCGTCGTATGCGGCCGCAAGGCCTTCACGACGGCGGGGCCGATCGTCAGGTTGGGCACGAAATGCCCGTCCATGACGTCCACATGGACCCAGTCTGCGCCGGCCGCATCGATCGCCCGAACCTCCTCGCCCAGGCGCGCGAAGTCCGCCGACAGGATGGACGGTGCTATACGAACGGGGTGCTGCATGGGGGTGTAGGTACCAGCTTGATCGGGGGGCTGCAACGTTCGCCGACGCGGCATCGACAAAGTCCTTGGCGCGGTGAGGCGGCACCACCACGTCACTTTTCTGCGGCCTCGATGGGGCCGCCGGAGCGTACCATGACGACCTTCGCCATCGTCCTGAATATCCTCCCCATCGGCGCCTGTGGGACGCCGACGCCCTGTCCGTCGCCGGCCGGTGGCGATGGAGACTGATCGGCACGCGGAAGACCGCAAGCCGGGCTGTCTCGCGGCCGCCCGCACAGTCGCGTGGCTGATCGCCGCCGCTTTCATCCTGTGCACCCAGGCGCTCTCCGCCTTCGAAGGGACGACCCTCCGCTCGACCGATCCGGCGCCGGCCCGTGCCGATGCCTTCGGCAAGGCCGCGGTACCCGTCTCGTTGACGGCGAAGGCCGGAGTCCTCCGGGCGGAGCACGGCGGTGCCGGTGGCGACGATGCCTGGGCGATGCATGTCGATGCCGCTCGCGTAGCCTTCGGTGATCATCACGGGGCGGCGCGACTGTTGCGCCCCTCGGCGCCTGTCGCGAACGCCGCCCTCGTCGCGGGCGCACGCACACCAACCGGCCCTCCCGGCCCGGCCGTCTGATCCGAAGAGATCGGCCGTCGGCCGGCGTCGTCGCCCCTTCGGGCGCGGCGCCTGCGGCGGTCATGGCTGAACCGTCAGGCCCACTGCCCCGCGCCGCGCGGTGTGAACAGTGCCGGCCTATTCGAGGGCATCCTTATGAAAGATTTGAAGCGCGCCGGGCTCGGCGCTTCGCGTGCCTGTATGCGTCCGACCCGCGAGCAGGGAGCCGTGCCATGCAGGTGATGAGCGGACTCTTCTTGATCTGCGTCTCGTTCGGGCTGCTCGTCTGGGGCGCCGTCACCATGCGTTCGGCCGGTGGATCCGACTGGGCCCGCAAGCCGTTCGCGGCGGAGATGCTGGCGATATTCCTGATCGCGATGTTCGCGGCCGGCGCCGGGGTCCTCATCGACTTCGTCACCGGCCTGCCGCGGGCGACGGCCTATGCCTGGGCGGGCGGCCTCGTCGTCGGCATTCCGCTGGTATTGGTCGTCGCGTGGCGGGTTGCGGGCGTTTCGGACCGTATGGCGCGGCCGGCGCTGCCCGGTGGCGTGGCGCCGCCGGCGAACGACGCGCGCGCTCCCCGCGGCGCTTCCGCACGCAAGAGGGCGGCATGATAATGGGCAGGACCTTCTCCGGCTCCCGTCGGGGCCGATCGTTGCTCGGCCCCAAGCTGATCTGGCGCGCCTCGCTCGTCTTCCTCGCCGCGACGGCGCTGGCACTGCCGTTCCTTCATGCGCAGTTCGCCGCGGTGCTCTTCCTCTTCGCGCTCCTGGTGGTGTTCCTCCAGGTGGTCTTCCGCTCCACGGCGGCGGAGGACCGCCGGCCCCTCTGATGTTCGGCCGTTCTGACCGTCGGCCGGACTAACCGTGCGCCGGCCGAGGCCGGGTGGGCATCTCTCGCCCGCCCGCTTCGGCTGCCGCCCGGCGCGGCAGCATCGCGTGTGCCGCCCACAGTGCACAGGCCAGCACGACCACCGCGCCGCCCTGGTGCACGGCGGCGAGCGGGATCGGCACGACCAGTATGAGCGTTGTGATGCCGGTGGCGGCCTGGACCGTGACGGCCGCCATCAGCGAAGTGACCGCGGTCCGAACCGCGCGCGGCGCCTCCGCCTGGACCGTCCGCCACCAGAGCAGCCCCACCAGCAGGAACGTCGCGACGGCCAGGACCCGATGGTGGAACTGCACCGCGGCGGGGTTCTCGAAGGTGTTGTGAAGCAGTGACGGCAGCGCCGCATAGTCCGGCGGGATGATCCGTCCGTCCATCAGCGGGAAGGTGTTGTAGACCAGCCCGGCGCGGTTGCCGGCGACGAACGCCCCCGCGAGCACCGTCACGCCGACCGCCCCCAGCACGATCCACACCAGGCGCCGCAGCGACGGAGGAACCCCGCCAGCCGTCGCCCGCTCCCCGCGCAGGCCGAGCGCGATCCAGAACATCAGTCCGAACAGGACGAGCGCCAGCCCCAGATGCACGGTGAGCCTGTAGGGGCTGACCGTCGTTCGGTCGACCAGGCCGCTCTTCACCATCCACCAGCCGATCGCCCCCTGCACCCCGCCGAGCGCGAACACGGCGACCAGCTTCAGCCCCAGTCCGCGTCGCAGCATCCCGCGCCAGGCGAAGAAGATGAGCGGCAGGATGAAGACGACGCCGATCAGCCGGCCCCAGAGCCTGTGGATATACTCCCACCAGAAGATCGTCTTGAAGTCGGCGATCGTCATCCAGGAATTCTCGAGCCTGTACTCGCTCGTCTGCTGGTACAGGCCGAACAGTCTCTGCCACTCGGCTTCGGACAGGGGCGGCAGCGCACCGACCAGCGGCTGCCACTCGGTGATCGACAGTCCGGATTCCGTCAGGCGCGTGATACCGCCGATGACGACCATCGCGAGGACGGCGGCGCAGCAGGCGAACAGCCAGTTGGATACGATCCGGTCGTCCCGCGTCGCCGGGCGGTCGATGCCAGCATCCATGACCATTGACGTCTCTCGTTCGCGCTCGACGGCTGTCTCCGTTGCGCTACCTGCCGGCTTCGGGCCGGTCAGGCAAGCGTCGGTGGCGTTTTGCCGCAAGCCGACGCCCGGCCGTCATCCCGCCGGCTTGAAGCGGAAGCCCTCGTCCCAGCGCGTGAACCGGCCTACCGACTGGCCGGGGAAGTGCGCGGTGCAGACCAGCGTGTCGGTGTCGCAGTAGCGTTCGAGGAAGTTCCGGCGCGTACGGGCCGCCAGCGCGCGGTCGAAGTCCGAACGCATCGACACTTCCGGATAGCGGGCCTGGAGCGGCGAATGGATCAGGTCGCCGCCGAACACCGCGCCACCGCCCTCGCGGCCGACCCGGACGGCGAAATGGTCCGGCGTGTGGCCGGGCGTCGGCTCCAGCCGGACATGGTCGTCGATGGCGTGGTCGCTGCACACCAGTTCGGCGCGGTCCGCGGCGACGATCGGCAGCACGCTGTCGGTCATGTAGTGGATCGGCGCCTTCGCGTGCTTCTCCTGCCAGTAGGCCAATTCCTTGGCCGAGAAGAGATAGCGCGCGTTCGGGAAGGTCGGCACCCACCGCCCGTCGAGCAGCTTCGTGTTCCAGCCGACGTGGTCCGCGTGCAGGTGCGTGCACATGACGAAGTCGATGTCGTCCACCGTCAGGCCGGCGGCCGCCAGCGCGTTCATGTAGGTCGCGTCGGTCTTGCCGTGCCAGTGCGGCCGCGTCGGGTGGTTCTTCTCATTGCCGATGCAGGTGTCGATCAGCACCGTGTGGTGCGGCGTGCGCACGATGTAGGTCTGGTAGCAGAGCAGGACGTTGCCGTAGATCGGGTCCAGTCCGTTCCCGGTCAGCCAGCCGCGGTTCGCCTCCAGCATCTCGTCGGTCAGGTCGGGGAAGAAGACCTGCGGCCGGTACGCCTCGTCCGGCGACGGCGTTTCCTGCTCGACGATGCGGTGGATGGTCAGGTCGTCGACGGCGAAGCGGGTGGTCATCTTCGGCTCCTCCATGTTTTGGCGGAGCGTAGCACGCGCAGGAGCGTCCCGTTATAGGGGCACTCCGTCACCCGTCAGCCCTCCCGCAGCGTCTCGGCGAGGGCGCGGGCGACGTGGGCGATGGCGGCGTTGCGGTCGGCGAAGCTCGCCTCGCTCTCGGTGACGTAGACCGCGGCGATCACCGGGCGGCGCCCCGGCGGCCAGATGATCCCGACGTCGTTGTTCGTGCCGTGGCCGCCGCCACCGGTCTTGTCGCCGACGCGCCACCCCTCCGGCAGGCCCGCCCGCAGTTTGGCGTCGCCCGTCCTGCAGCCGATCAGCCAGCCGAGCAGGATGTCGCGCGAGGCGGGCGACAGTGCCTCGCCGGTGGCCAGGATGCGCAGGTTCCCGGCCATCGCGTCCGGCGTCGTGGTGTCGCGCGGATCGCGCGGCGCCGCCTCGTTCAGCGCCGTCTCCCAGCGGTCGAGCCGGGTGACGTCGTCGCCCAGCGTGCGGGCGTAGGCGGTGATCCCGCCGGGACCGCCGAGGGTGCGCAGGATCAGGTTGGCCGCGGGATTGTCGCTCAGCGTCACCGTGGCCTCGCACAGCTCGGCGAGGCTCATCGGCTCGCCGCCGACCCGTTTCTCGGTGACCGGGGCGTGGGCGACGATGTCGTCGGCGGTCACCGGTATCCGCCGTCCCAGATCCTCGCGGCCGGCGTCGACCCGTGCCAGCACGGCGGCGGCGGCCAGCATCTTGAACGTGCTGCACATCGGGAAGCGCTCGTCGGCCCGGTGTGCCCAGCGCCGCCCCGATTCCGTATCGACGATCGACACGCCGAGCCGGCAGCGGATGGCCGCCTCGATATCGGCGAAAGCCTCGGGCAGGCCCTTGGCCGGCGCGGCGAAGCCGCTCGCCGGCCGCAGCCATGCCGCGGCGGCCGTCGCCGCCAGGGACAGTCCGAAGCGGCGGCGCGACAGAATCGAGTGCACTGACTTCTCCAAGGAAACCGTGAGATCCGCACCCGCCAGGGCGGGTGCGCGTTTCTCAGATCTCGCCAGCGAAAGTCGGCAAGACGAAGGCGGTGACCGGCGGCGCCTCGTTGACCGGTCCGCGCACCTGCACCAGGCAGGTCTGCGCCGAGCAGCCCTGGGACAGGCCGGAGGCGCCCTGGTCGAGGGTCAGCGCGTTCGGGTTGCCGTGCTTCTCCAGGCCCGTCTCGGGATCCGGGTCGAACCAGGCGCCGGTGGCGAGCCGTGCCACGCCGGGCGCCAGGTCGTCGGTCAGGATCGCCGCCGCGAGGCAGCGGCCGCGCGCGTTGAACAGTTCGACGATGTCGCCCGGCCCGATGCCGCGGTCGACGGCGTCCTGCCGGTTCAGATAGACCGGCTCGCGCCCCGCGATCTTGCCGGCGCGGCTGTGCGCGCTGCCGTCGAGCTGGCTGTGCAGGCGGCGCACCGGTTGGTCCGACAGCAGGTGCAGCGGATGCTCCGCCGCCTTCGGCGACCCCAGCCATTCGACCGGCTCGCGCCACACCGGATAGCCGGGGCAGTCGGCCAGGCCGAAGCCCATGATCGTCTCCGATGCGATCTCGATCTTCCCCGACGGCGTCCGCAGCGGGTTCGCCTCCGGATCGGCGCGGAAGGCGTCCAGCATGACCACCGGCTTGTCGTGCTCGGCCAGCCGGATCAGGCCCTGCTCCCAGAAGTCCGCGAAGGGCGGCAGGTGGATGCCGATGCCGACGGCCTTGGAGCGGCTGTCCTCGTAGATGTGCTCCAGCCAGGCGCGGGTGTTGCGGCCCTCGGTGAAGGCTTCGGCCACGCCGAGCCGTTCGGCGAGTGCCGTGAAGATCGCATAGTCGTCGCGCGCCTCGCCGACCGGCGGGATGATCTGGCGCATGGCGACGTAGTGGCCTTCGCGCGTCGCGAAGCCGATGTCGTCGCGCTCCATGCTGGTCGTCGCCGGCAGGACCACGTCGGCGAGCTTCGCCGTCGGCGTCCAGAACTGCTCGTGCACGACGATGGAGTCCGGCTTCCGCCAGGCGCGCAGCAGCTTGTTCAGGTCCTGGTGGTGATGAAAGGGATTGCCGCCGGCCCAGTAGACCATGTGGATGTCGGGGTAGGCGTAGGTGCCGCCGTTGTAGGTGAAGCCGGCGCCGGGGTTCAGCAGCATGTCGGCGATGCGCGCCACCGGGATGAAGGCCGAGACGGCGTTGGTCCCCTGCGACAGGGTGGGCCCCGGCACGCGCGGGTGCGGGCTGCCCATGATGTTGGTGGCCCCGTAGCCGACGCCGAAGCCGCCGCCCGGGATGCCGACCTGTCCCAGCATCGCCGCCACGCTGACCAGCGCCCAGAACGGCTGCTCGCCGTGCGAGGCGCGCTGCAGCGACCAGGCGATGTTCAGCATCGTCCGGTTCGACGCCATCTCGCGCGCCAGCGACACGATCCGCGCGGCCGGCGCGCCGCAGATATTCTCGGCCCACTCCGGCGTCTTGGCGATGCCGTCCTCGCCGCCGGTGATGTAGCGCTCGAAGATCTCGTAGCCGACGCAGTAGCGCGCCAGGAATGCCTTGTCGTGCAGCCCCTTGTCGCGCAGCACCCAGGCAATCGCCAGCAGCATCGCCGTATCGGTGTTCGGCCGCGTCGGGATCCACTCGACCTCGCCGCCGGTGTCGAGGTTGTCGCGCACCGGGCCGATGTTGACGAAGCGGCAGCCCGCCTCGGCCATCGCGCGCAGGCCGCGCGGGATGCGGTGCTCGCCGACGCCGCCGTTGGTGATCTCGGAATTCTTCGCCGGCACGCCGCCGAAGGTGACGAACAGCTTGGTGTGCGCCGCCATCACGTCCCACGAGGTGTGCGACGCGTTCAGCTCGTCCATCGAGGCGACGATGTGCGGCATCAGCGTCCGCGCGGCACCCAGGCTGTAGGAGTCCTGGTGGCGGACATAGCCGCCGGTCATGTTGAGGAAGCGATGGATCTGGCTCTGAGCGTGGTGGAAGCGCCCGGCGCTGGCCCAGCCGTAGGACCCACCGAAGATCGCCGCGTTGCCGTGCGTCTTGCGCACGCGGTCGACCTCGGCCGCGACGAGATCCAGCGCGCGCTCCCACTCCACCTCGACGAAGGGCTCGCGGCCGCGCAGTTCCGGCGCGGCACCCGGTCCGTCGCGCAGCCAGCTCTGCCGCACCGCCGGCCGGCGCACCCGCAGCCGCATCAGGTCGTCGTCGAGCTGGTGCAGCCCAATGCGCGAATAGTCGGGATCGCCGGAATAGGGCTTCAGCGAGGGCGCGCCGCTCGCGTCGCGCTCGACCTCGTAGATGCCCCAGTGGGAGGCGGTGTAATGGTTCATTGTCGGTCCTCGTACCTTCGCGATCCGCCGCCAGTGTGCGCGCGGTCGCCCGTGCCTTCAAGGCGGCCAGCCTGCCCCGTCCGCCGCGCCGCTGGCGGCGGTCCACAGGGGGCGCTATACGGGGCCCGGATATAAAGACAGGGGTATGGTGAAGGTGCGGCGGAAGATTCTGATCATGGGACTGCCGGGGGCCGGCAAGACGACGCTGGCGCGTGCGCTGGTGCCGCGGCTCAACGCCGTCCACTTCAACGCCGACGAGGTGCGCCAGCACATCAACAAGGACCTCGGCTTCTCCGAGGCCGACCGGATCGAGCAGGCGGGGCGCATGGGCTGGCTCTGCGACCGCGTCGTCGAGGCCGGCGGCTTCGCCGTGGCCGACTTCGTGTGCCCGACGCCGGAGGCGCGCGCGGCCTTCGGCGCGGCCTTCACGGTCTGGTGCGACCGCATCAAGGAGAGCCGGTTCGAGGACACGAACCGCCTGTTCGTCGCGCCGGAGCGGTTCGACGTGCGCGTCTCGGAAGAGGGCACGCCGGAGTACTGGGCGGACCAGGTGGCCCAGCAGGTGCGCCCGGTCTTCGATTCCAAGCGCCCGACCGCCCTGGTGATCGGCCGCTTCCAGCCGTTCCACGACGGTCACCGGCGTCTGATCGAGGAGAGCCTGGGCCGCGTCGGCCAGGTCTGCGTCGCGGTGCGCGACACGGGCGGGACGGATTCCAAGAACCCGTTCGGCTTCGAGCATGTGCGCGCCCGCATCGAGCATGCCCTGCGCGAGTATGAGGGCATGTTCACGGTGGTGCCGCTGCCCAACGTCACCCACGTATTCTATGGTCGCGACGTCGGCTACGTGGTGGAGAAGCTCGAACTCGGCGCCGAGTTCGAGGCGATCTCCGCCACCGAAGTGCGCCGCCGTCTCGGCCGAAGCTGAGCCCCCGCATCCGAGGAAGGACCGATGCCGACCTTCGATATCGTCTCGAAGACCGACCTCCACGAGGTCGACAACGCGATCGAGAACCTGCGGCGCGAGATCGGGCAGCGCTTCGACTTCAAGGGGTCGAAATGCTCGATCGAGCGGCAGGAGAGCGTGCTGACGATCCTCGCCGACGACAATCCGAAGCTCGGCCAGATGCAGGAACTGCTGCGCGGCCACGTTACGCGCCGCAAGATCGACGCCGCCGCCCTCGACTTCGGCACGCCGGAGCGCGCGGGCGGCGACATGATCCGCCAGACGGTCACGATCAAGCAGGGCATCGACCGGGACTTGTCGAAGCGGATCGTCAAGGGCCTGAAGGACAGCAAGCTGAAGGTCCAGGCCTCCATCCAGGGCGACGAACTGCGTGTCAGCGGCAAGAACCGCGACGACCTGCAGGCGGCGATCGCCACGGTTCGCGCCCTCGATATCGAACAGCCGCTGCAGTATCTGAACTTCCGCGACTGAGCGGCGGCCCGGCCGCGCTTGTGGTCGGCCCCTCTCAGGCCTTCGCGTTCAGGATGGCGGCGATCTCGTCCTTGAGGCGCAGCCGCTGCTTGCGCAGCTCCTCCTCGTACGCCTCGGATGCCGGCTCGACGCGCGTCTCGACCCGGTGCACGGCGCGGTTCACCTCGTGATAGGCGTCGGCCAGTTTCGCGAAATGCGCATCCGACAGCTTGAGCGCGTGGATGCGCTCGGCATGCTCGGGAAAGTCGTCGGCGAGTTCGTGCGGAACGTGCGACACTGGCGTGTCTCCCTGGTGCGGCTGTGACGGTGTAACCGGTAACACGTGTGCCGGCGCCGGGTATTGATACCGATCAATGCGTTCGGCTGGCGCCGCTGTTCCTCTGGCGCCAACAACGAACCATTGGGTGGGCGTATGGCTGCGAATCGCGATGTCGAAGCGAGACTGACCGAGAGGCTGAAGCAACTCGAGGACCGTGTCGTCCGCCTGGACGAGGCGTTGCGCGAACCCCTGGATCCCCGCTTCTCGGAGCAGGCGACCGAGCTCGAGAGCGGCGAGGCCGACGCGGCGCTGGAGCAGGCCGCGCGGACCGAGATCGCCATGATCCAGGCGGCGCTCGACCGCATCGCCGACGGCAGCTACGGCATCTGCACGGGCTGCGGCGCGCCCATCCCGCCGGCGCGGCTGGCGGCACTTCCCTACGCGACCCGCTGCATCGCCTGCGCGGAGACCTGATCGCCGCCTGCATCGGGCACGACGCACCTTGACGCTTCCCGCCCTTGGCGGCCTTCTGCTCACGTCGCCGCGTGTGAGTGAGCCCCTTGGAAGCCAGCGTCCGGACCACGTCGCCCGCCACCGCCCCGGCGCCCGCCGGCGTATTTGAGGCGCCCGCCGGCGCGGCTGAGGCGCCCGCCGGCAACGGCCGGGGCATCGCGCTTATGATCGTCGCGATGCTCACCTTCGCCAGCATGGATGCCCTGTCGAAGCTGGCGATGGAACGGCACGACGTGGCGCAGGTGCTCTGCGTCCGCTTCTGGATCTTCCTGGCCTTCGCGCTGGTGCTGACGCGCCGGCGCGGCCTGCGGGCCAGCCTCGCCTCGCGCCGGCCCGTTTTCCAGATCGGCCGCTCGCTGCTGCTGATCGTCGAGATGGGCGCCTTCATGCTCGCCTTCCGGGCGATGCACCTGGCCGACGTCCACGCCATCGCGGCGGTGGCGCCGCTGATCGCGATGCTGATGGCGGCCCTGCTCCTCGGCGAACGGATCGGCCCGCATCGCAAGGCGGCGGCGGCGATCGGCTTCTTGGGCGTCCTGGTGATCGTGCGGCCGGGGACCGGCGTGTTCGAGGGGGCGGCGCTGTGGCCGCTGATCGGCGCTACCCTGTGGGGGCTCTACCAGGTCCTCGTGCGGAAGATGGCCGGGGTCGATCCGGTCGGCACCACGGTGCTCTACACGGCCCTGGTCGGCGTCGTCTCCTATTCCTTTCTCGCACCCTTCGTCTGGACGCCGCCGGCGCCGGAGACCTGGGCCATGCTGGTCGGGGTCGGCATCCTGGGTGCCTTCGGGCACGCCACCCTGGTCGCCGCCCTCGACAGCGCGCCGGCCGGCGTGCTGCAGCCCTTCGGCTACGTGCTGCCGGTGTGGGCGACGGTGATGGGCTATCTCGTCTGGGATCACGTGCCGGACCGGTGGACGGTGGCCGGATGCCTGCTCGTGATCGCTGGCGGGCTCTACGCCCTCTGGCGCGAGCGGCGATCGGCGCGTGTGCCGCAGGGGACGGGTGAGGGGCCAGGAACGCCGGCCGGTTGATCAACCAAGGGGTCGCCTGTCAGTCGCCGCTCCGGCTGCCGGACATGACGCGCCGGAACGCGTCCAGCGTCTCGGCGCTGACATGATGCTCGATGCCTTCGGCGTCGATCCGGGCGGTTTCCGCGCTGACGCCGATGGACAGGAGGAAGGCCTCGACCGTCTGGTGGCGCGCCCGGCTCTCGTGGGCGACGGCACGGCCGGCTTCCGTCAGGAACACGCCCCGATAGGGCTTGCGCGACACGAGGCCGTCCGCCGCCAGCCGCGACAGCATCTTCGCCACGGTCGGCTGTGCGACGCCCAGCCGTGCCGCGATGTCGACCTGCCGCGCCTCATTGCCGTCCTCGATCAGGTCGGCGATCAGTTCGACATAGTCCTCGACGAGCGCGCTGCGGCGCGCCTCGCGGGTCTGGCGGAATCCCTCGGAATGGACTTCGGCGTCGGGCAGCGGTGCGTAGCGGGCGATCGGGCGCCTCTGGCGCGACACTTGCTCCTCCCTGTCGGTTCGGCCCGGATCCTCCGGTCCGACCGCTTATAGCAGACTGATCCGGCGGTGCCGGTGCTTCATGCGAACGCACCGCGACGACGGGCTGCCGAGCGCCGACCGAGAATAAGCCTTGCGCCACTAGTATAGCATAATGCATATTGTTGTGACCGAGCCGTCGCGGACACGATCGGTCCGCAGCGGCGGAATCGTCGACGGATCAGGTGGAGACGGACGGATGCGACTGGTGAAGGCGACGGGCCTGTCGATGCTTGCCGCGGCCTCGCTGTTCTGGGCGGCTACGGCCGCTGCCGCTGCCGAGAAATTGAAGGTCGTGACGACGTTCACGGTCATCGCCGACATGGCGCGGAACGTCGCCGGTGACGCCGCCGAGGTGGTGTCGATCACCAAGCCGGGGGCGGAGATCCACGGATACGAGCCGACGCCCCAGGACATCGTCCGGGCCAGCGGCGCCGGCCTCATCCTCTGGAACGGCCTCAACCTGGAGCGGTGGTTCGAGCAGTTCGTCGCCAATCTGGGCGATATTCCGTCGGCCACGGTCACCGAAGGCGTCGAGCAGATCGCGATCTCGGAAGGTGACTACAGCGGAAAGGCCAATCCGCACGCCTGGATGAGCCTCAGCAACGCGATGATCTATGTCGACAACATCCGGGACGCGTTGTCGCGGCACGATCCGGCGAATGCCGATGCCTACGCGAAGAATGCGGAGGCCTACAAGCGGAGCATCCGCGAGACGATCGGCCCGCTGCGCGAGCGGATCGCGCGCATTCCCGAGGACAAGCGCTGGCTGGTCACGTGCGAAGGCGCGTTCAGCTATCTGGCGCGCGACTTCGGCATGAAGGAACTCTACCTCTGGCCGATCAACGCGGACCAGATCGGCACCCCGCAGCAGGTGCGCAAGGTCATCGACGGCGTCAGGAAGCACGATATCCCCGCCGTCTTCTGCGAGAGCACCGTCAGCAATGCGCCGGCACGGCAGGTCGCCCGCGAAACCGGGGCGGTCTATGGCGGCGTTCTCTACGTCGATTCCCTGTCCGACCGTGACGGGCCGGTGCCGACCTATCTCGATCTGCTGCGCGTGACGTCGCGGACGATTGCCGAGGGACTGGTTGCCGAGGGTCCGGGTGCCGGCAAGAACTGACGAGGCCTCTCAGACGTATCTTCAGGGTGTCGGCGCTGTCGGCGAAGGCGCCGGGGTGACGCGGCGCAGGTTGCAGTGGGAAGGACGACGCATGCCGGACATGGCGATCGGAACGGCTGACCATGATGCGACGACGCGGGGCGCAGCGACGCGGGGCGCGGCGGAGACGGCCGGCGACGGCATCTCCGTGCACAACGTGACGGTGACCTACCGCAACGGCCTCACCGCGCTCCACGACGCCAGCTTCGACATCCCGCGCGGCACGATCACGGCACTGGTCGGCGTCAATGGTGCCGGCAAGTCCACCCTGTTCAAGGCGATGATGGGCTTCGTGCCCATAGCCCGGGGCGAGATCCGGCTCCTCGGCCGCACCGTCCGCGAAGCGCTGCGGGAGCATCTGGTCGCCTACGTCCCGCAGTCCGAGGAGGTCGACTGGGCCTTCCCGGTGCTCGTCGAGGACGTCGTCATGATGGGCCGGTTCGGCCATATGGGCTTCCTGCGCCGCGCCGGGCCCGCCGACCGTGCGGCCGTCGACGGGGCGCTGCGGCGCGTCGGCATGCAGGATTTCCGGCACCGGCAGATCGGCGAACTGTCCGGCGGCCAGCGCAAGCGCGTCTTCCTCGCCCGCGCCCTGGCGCAGGACGGCCGCGTCATCCTGCTGGACGAACCCTTCACCGGCGTCGACGTGAAGACCGAGGCGCAGATCGTGGCGCTGCTGCGCGAGCTTCGCGACGAAGGCCGCGTCATGCTCGTTTCGACGCACAATCTCGGCTCCGTCACGGAATTCTGCGACCGCACCGTCCTGGTCAAGGGAACGGTCCTGGCCTACGGGCCGACCGAGACGACCTTCACCCGGGAGAACCTGGAGCGGGCGTTTGGCGGCGTGCTGCGCCACTTCACGCTGGGCGGCGCCGAACTGCACGACGACGACGACCCGCGCGAGGTGCGCATCATCACCGACGACGAGCGTCCGCTCGTGCATTACGGCCAGCGCATCAGCCGGACAGGGGAGGTCGAATGACCGACCTGCTCCTGGCGCCCTTCGGCTACGCCTACATGACCAACGCGATGTGGGTCTCCGCCCTCGTCGGCGGGGTCTGCGCCTTCCTGTCGTCCTACCTGATGCTCAAGGGCTGGTCGCTCATCGGCGACGCGTTGAGCCATTCGGTCGTGCCCGGCGTCGTCGGCGCCTTCGCGCTCGGTCTGCCGTTCGCCCTCGGCGCCTTCGTCGCGGGCGGCCTCGCCGCCGGTGCGATGCTGTTCCTCAGCGAGCGCTCGGGGCTGAAGATCGACGTCATCATCGGGATCATCTTCACGGCGTTCTTCGGAATCGGCCTGTTCATGGTGTCGGTCAGCCCGGTGCCGATCAACGTGCAGACGATCGTGATGGGCAACATCCTGGCGATCACCCCCGAAGACACGTTCCAGCTGGCCGCGATCGGCTTCGTCTCCCTGGCCGTGCTTCTGGCGAAGTGGAAGGACCTGATGGTCACCTTCTTCGACGAGAACCACGCCCGCTCGATCGGCCTGCGGCCGGACCTGCTCAAGATCGTCTTCTTCACGCTCCTGTCGGCGTCGGTCGTCGCGGCGATGATGACCGTCGGCGCGTTCCTGGTCATCGCCATGGTCGTGACGCCCGGCGCCACCGCCTACCTGCTGTGCGATCGGTTCCCCCGGCTCATCGCGCTGTCGGTCGCGATCGGCGCCGCCACGAGCTTCATCGGCGCCTATGTCAGCTACTTCCTCGACGGTGCCACCGGCGGCGTCATCGTCACGCTCCAGACGCTGATCTTCCTGCTGGCCTTCGTCTTCGCGCCGAAGCACGGCGTGTTGGCCGCCCGCCGCAAGGCCTCGGCGGTCCTGCGCGCGCCGCGCGCCCCGGAGACCCTGCCGAGCGGAGGTGTCCGGTGACGCTGCTCGATACGCTGCTCCTGCCGTTCCAGTTTCCGTTCATGCGCAACGCCTTCCTGATCGCCGCGATGGTGGCGGTACCGACGGGATTGCTGTCCTGCTTCCTGGTCCTGAAGGGCTGGGCGCTGATGGGCGACGCGATCAGCCATGCGACGCTGCCCGGCATCGTGCTCGCGTGGATCCTGAACATCCCGCTGATCGTCGGCGCCTTCTGTGCCGGCATGGCGTGCGCGCTGCTGACCGGTTACCTGTCGCACAACAGCCGGGTGAAGCAGGACACCGTGATGGGCGTCGTCTTTTCCGGCATGTTCGGGATCGGCATCGTCCTCTACACGTCGGTGAGCACGAACGAGCACCTCGACCATGTGCTGTTCGGGAACATGCTCGGCGTCGGCGGCCGCGACCTGCTGACCTCCGGGGTGATCTCCTTCGCCGTGTCGCTGCTGCTGCTGCTGAAGTGGAAGGACCTGCTCCTGCAGGCCTTCGACCCGGCGCAGGCCAGGGTGTCGGGGCTGAAGACCGGCCTGCTGCACTACGGCCTGCTCGCCGGGCTGTCTCTGACGATCGTCGCCACGCTGACGTCGGTCGGACTGATCCTGGCGATCGCCCTGCTGGTCACGCCCGGCGCCATCGCCTTCCTGGTCGTCAGGAGCTTCGGGCGGATGCTGCTGGTCTCGGTCGCGGCCTGTCTCTGCGCCTCGCTGACGGGCACCTATCTCAGCTTCTTCCTGGACAGCGCCCCCGCCCCCACGGTGGTCCTGGTCCTCACCGCACTCTTCTGCCTCGCCTTCGCCTGGCGCCTGCGGGCGACCCGCCGGAATTCCATGCGGGCCTCCGCGGACCGCCTCGCCGCCTGACGATATCGGCCCCCGCCGCCGACCGGCGAAGGGGCCGCTCTGTCACCGGCGGAATTCGGCACCGGTCAGCAGTTCCCATTTGACCCACTGTTCCGGGCTGACCGCCTGCCGCGCCTGCGACATCGCCTCGAGGCGGATCTTGCCGGTCGCCTCCTTCTTCTCGGCGGCGCTCAGGTCCGACGACCTATGGACGGCGGCAAGGCGGTCGCCCATCGCATTCCCGATCTTGTCCAGCCGCTCACGCTGCGCGGCGGTCAGGTCCAGATACTCGACCACCGCCGGGCGCCCGAAGGCACGCACCCCGAAGGTCTGCACCTCGATCTGCTCGAGCCGTTCGATCCGGTGGACGCCGACCACCTTTTCCAGCCGCCCGAAGGTCTCCGCGTTGACGGATATGAACACGTCCTTCACCAGGGGCACCCGCTCCGCCTTCGTCTCGGGCTTCAGTGCCGTCTCGAACGCCGCGCGATGGCTTTCGAGGACTTCGTTGGAGACGGCCTGGGCCGTGCGGGCCTGCTCGTCCGTCAGCCCCAGATACGCGACCACGGCCGGATCGTGCAGCAGGCGGTTCAGGTGCCCGCGATTGCCGTCGGGGCCCGGAGGTGCCGCGGCCGCCGGCTGCGCCAGCAGGACTGCCGAAGCGAACAGCACTGCGGCAGCCGTCCGAAATCGAGAGATGTACACGCGGTTCGATGTCATCGTCCGCTCCTTCCGAAGAGTGGTTGTGGTGTGGGATTCCGTTTGCCCGCGTCTCAGAACGTCACGCGGGCGTTCAGGAAGACCGAGCGCGGCAGCCCCTGATTCATGAAGATTCCGCTGGAGCCGGAGACGTAGTTCTTGTCGAAGATGTTCTCGGCGCGCAGGCGCAGCTCGACGCCCTCGTGCTGCCAGCCGAAGCTGAGGTCGACGCGCGAGTAGTCGGGCAGGGAATAGGAGTTGTCGTTGTCGCCCTCCCGGCCGCGGACGTAGATGTAGCCGAGGCCGGCATCCCAAACGCCCAAATCGGTCGGGAAGCTGTAGTTCACCATCGCCGTGGCCTTGTGCTTGGGCACGTTGGCGGGCGTGTTGCCCTCGTACTGGACCGACTTGGTGTATTCGGCATCCAGATAGCTATAGCCGCCGACGATGCTCACGTGATCGGTCACCCGGCCGACCACTTCCAGCTCAACGCCCCGCACCTCCTGGTCGCCGGCGATGATCGACAGCGAGCGATCGTTGGGGTCCGTCTCGACCCGGTTGGTCTGCTCGATCTGGAAGATGGACAGCGTCGAGGCGACCCGGTCGCCCAGCCACTGGCTCTTCACGCCGATCTCGAACTGCTCGCCCTCGGAGAAGGGCACGGGCTCGCCCGTATTCAGCGTACCGACCTGCGGGGTGAGGGAGGTCGAATAGCTGACGAACGGGTTGAACCAGCTGTTCTGGTTGAAGATGGCGCCGATCGAGTAGTCGAGCGCCTTATCGTTGCCGCCGCTGTCGTTGAAGACGGTTTCCACGTCCGTGTAGCGGAGGCCGCCGAACAGTTTCAGCTTCGGGCCGACCTCGGCGAAATTCTGGACGTAGATCCCCTTCTCCTTGATGGTCCAGTCGACGGTGCCGGTATAGGGGCCGAGGTCGCCCACCGGGGCGAACACCGGGTCCCGGGGGTCGATCGATCCCCGGATCGTTCGCTGGACGCGATCGCTGTCATATTCCTCGCGGCGATGCGAGACGCCGATCGTGGTCGTGTTCGCGACGGCCCCGATCCGGTAGTCGCCCTGCAGCCCGGCCCGCGCCTCCTTGTGCTCGAACTCCGTCTCGAACCGGATGATGTCCCGGTCGATCAGCGCCGTCTTGGACGGAGCGGTGCGCGTATTCGCGGAGTCCCAGAGGGCGTCGATGTCGTTCTTGCCGTAGCTGCCGTCCAGCCAAGCCGACCATTGGTCGGTGATCGGCTGCGCGATCCGTGCGGTGACGATGTGGTTCGTCTGGTCCGAGACGCTGTCGTCGCCGACCAGGGACGGCCCGTTGAACCCGAAACTCCCGTCGCTGAAGCGGAGGATGCCGGGGTCCGCCACGCTCTTCTGCTCGCTGTATTCGTAGGCGAGATCGACCCTCGTCCCGGAATCGTTCCGCCAGGCGATCTGCGGCTTCACGATGTAGCGGTCGTCGTAACTGTTCCCGTGATTCTTGCCGGTGTACGTCTGGTTCGCCTCCTGGACCGTGCCGATCAGGCGGTAGGCGACGCCGTCGAGCGCGTCGACCGGTCCGGTCAGGTCGAAGGAGCCGCGGAGCGTGTCGAAGCTCCCGACGGTTCCGGCGATCTGGTTCCGGGCGTCGAACATCGGCTTCTTGGAGGTGTAGCTCACGATGCCGCCGGGCGACGCGGTGCCGTAGAGAAGGGAAGACGTGCCCTTCAGCACCTCGACGCGGTCGTAGAGCGACCGGTCATAGTGGTAGTGGCGCCCGGCCGGGCGGTGGCCGTCGATGTAGACGGAATTCGCCCGCGACCCCAGGCTGCCGCCCCTGGTCGTGGAGGACTCGAACCCACGGATCGTGAAGGTGTTGGTCATCGAACTGCCCGACGCCCCCGGCGCCGTGCCCGGTATGTACTGGAGGATGTCGTCGAGCCGCTGGGCGTTGATCCGCTCCAGGGTTTCCGCCGACATCACGTTCACCGTCGCCGGGGTCTCGATCAGCGGCACCGGGACGTTCGTGGCACTGCCGGAGTCGTAGGCGCGGAAGCCTTCGAAGCCGGTGTCGTTCCGGGCCTCGACGGTGATCGGCGCGAGTTCCAGAGCCGCACCGTCTTCCTGCGTCGCGGCACGGTCGAGCGTCACCGTGTCGGCACCCGTGAACCGGTAGGTGACGCCGGTGCCGGCGAGCAGCAGCCGCAAGGCCTGTTCGGCGCCGTAGCGGCCGCGCACCCCCCGGGTCCTGAGCCCGCGCAGCTTCTCCACGTCGTAGAAGACCTGGATCCCGGCCCCGTCGGCGAAGGCGAGTATGGCGCTGTTCAGGTCCTGCGGCGGGATCGAGACGGTCCGCTCGGCCTGGGCGACCTGCAGCCCCTCCCGGGCGACCGCATCCTGCGCGGCTGCACCCGAGACGCCGGCCCCCGTCGCCGCGGCGGCCATCAGCGGCGCCGCGAGGGCGAGCCGCCGCATCTTCACTCTGTTACGGGCGCAGCGCCCCCTTGCCGGATCCGACATCCCGTCCCCCTGTCGGTTGCGTCATGGTCGTGCGGCTGCATCTGCTGGTGCTTCGCATTCGCATTCACACGGGGGATGACGCGCGAGCGGCGGGGAGTCGGTAAAGGCAGGACCAATTTTCTTGGAGTCCTCGGAGGCGGCCGCGCCGCAGTTCAATACAGCGCGGTCAGGAAGGGCGGCAGCGCCACGGCTCGGGCGCCGAGTTCGGCGGCGATCATCGCCACGGCCCCGTCGACGTCGTCGATGCGGAAGACGCCGCTGACCCGGCGGGCGGCCAGGGCGGGATCGAGCACCAGAATGCGGCCGCGGCGATAGCGGCTGAGCTCGGCCACGGCTTCGACGAGCGGTGCGCCGTCGAAGACGATTCTGCCTCGCCGCCAGGCCGCCACGCGCGCCGGATCGACCGACCGCACCGGGCCAAGGCCGCTACGCGAATAGCCGACCGCCTGACCTTCCGTCAGTACCACGGCGTGGCCGCTGCCGGCCGTCTCCGGCGGTGCCACCGCGACGCTGTGCAGGAGCACCGCCACATCCGCCCCGTCGTCCTCCGTCCTCACCAGGAAGCGTGTCCCCAGGGCGCGCGCTTCCCCGCCGGCGGCGGTGACGGCAAAGGCGCTGGTGTCGGGGGCGGCGGCGACCGTGAAGACCGCCTCGCCGCGCAGCAGCCGCACCGTACGCCGCCTGTCGTCGAAGGCGACGGCGATGGCGGTGTCGGAGCCGAGTTCCGCGGTGCTGCCGTCGGGCAGCGATACGCTGCGGATCTCGCCCGGCGCGGTGCTGTGGTCGGCGCGCAGCGCGGTGAGCGGATCGGCCACCTCCACGGCGCCGAGCCCCGCCGCCAGCAGCACCGAGGCGGCTGCGGCGCGCCAGACCCAGCGGCGCGAGACCCGGCGGCGCGAGACCGCGCGGGCCCGGGCCCCCGGCACGGTCGGCGCGACCGCGCTGCCGTCGCCTCTCGCCGCGGCACCGTCCGCGACCAGCGGGCCCAGTTCCGCCATCGCGTCCCAGGTCTGCCGGGCGTAGGCCAGCGCCGCCTCGTGCGCAGGGCCGCGGCGGCGCCATGCTTCGAAGCTGCGGCGCTCCGCCCTATCGAGCGGCCCGGCCTCCAGCCGCACCACCCATTCGGCGGCTTCCGCCTCGATCTTCCGCTGGGCGTCCTGGGTTTCGGTCACACCGCCCTCGATCGGCGCCGGCGCATCGCGCGCGACGCTCTTCCGCTTCCTGACATGTAGGACGTTCCGGACGGGGGCGTACCGTACTCTGCCGCGACGCTAAAGGTCCTTCAGCCGCTGCATGGCATGGCTCAGGGCCCGGGCGAGGTGCTTCTGGACCGAGCTCTCCGAGATGCCGAGCCGGCGCGCGACCTCGAGGTGGGTGAGGCCCTCGACGCGGTTGAGCACGAAGATCTCCTGCGTGCGCGGCGGCAGTTCGGCCACGGCGCGCAGCAGCAGGGCGAGGCGCTGGCGCGAAGCCGTCGCGCGTTCGACCGGCGGCGCCTCGTCGGGCATCGCGGCCAGATCCTCGGCCGGCACCAGTCGGGTCTGGCGGCGCTCGTCCTGGCGGAAATGGTCGATCGCCAGGTTGCGGGCGATCCGGTAGAGATAGGCCCGCGCGTTCGCCGCTCCGGCCTCCACTGGCTGCTGGGCGAGCCGCAGGAAGGCCTCCTGCGTCAGGTCGGCGGCGGTATGGGCACAGCGCACCCGCCGGGAGAGGTATTCCTCCAACTCCCGGCCGTGCGCCAGAAACAGCCCCTTCAGGTTCCGCGCCGTCAATCCCATGCCCTCGTGTTCCCGGAGCGCGCCGCACTCTATCGATTTTGCGACTCATTCTCAATATCGCGCATGCTGCCGCGCGCGGCGAGCCTGTGGCGCGGCCGTGCGAAACACCGGCCGCGCCGTGCGTTCTTTCCTAAACGGCGGCGGACCTGCACTCTGGCGGCAGACCGTGTCCGCACGGCAGGCGCAGGAGGAAGAGCCATGGGCAAGTTGGATGGAAAGGTCGCGATCGTCACCGGGGCGAGCCGTGGGATCGGGCAGGCGATCGCCGAACTGTTCGCCGGGGAGGGCGCGCGGGTTGTCTGCGCGGCGCGCACGCTGAAGGAGGGCGACCACGCCCTGCCCGGGTCGCTGGAGAAGACCGTGGCCGACATCAAGGCCAAGGGCGGCGAGGCGACGGCGGTGACGGCCGAGGTGTCCCGGGAGGAGGAGTGCACTTCGCTGGTCGCCGCGGCGCGCGCCGCCTACGGGCCGATCGACATCCTGGTGAACAATGCGGCGCTGAACTATTACGTGCCGATCACCGACTATGCGACGAACCGCTGGATCCGGGCCTTCGCGGTCAACGTCCACGCGCCCTTCATGCTGTCAAAGGCCGTCCTCGAGGACATGGTGCCGCGCGGCACCGGTGCGATCGTGAACATCAGTTCCGGCGCCGCGATCGGTCCCGGGCGCGGCCCCTACGAGGACAAGAAGGTCCGTGGCGGCACCATGTACGGCGCCAGCAAGGCGGCGCTCGAACGCTTCACCCAGGGACTGGCGCAGGAGATGGCCCAGTTCGGCGGCATCGCCGTCAGCGCGGTCTCGCCGTCGCGCGTCGTGCCGACGCCGGGCACGATCTTCCACAAGCTGGTCAGCGGCATGGACGATCCGCGCGGCGAGCCGCCGGAATACATGGCGCGGGCCGCCCTGCTGCTGGCGAGCGAGCCGGCGGACAAGGTCAACGGCCGCGTCTGCTACAGCCAGCAGATCCTGGCCGAGTTCGGCTGGATCGAGAAGGCCGCCGGGCGCGGCGTGGAGACGCGCGGCAGCGGCTATTCCGAGGTCTGAACCGTTCCGTCGGGGCGCGTCGGCTGCTATGTGTGCGCCGACGCCTCCCGAACCGGTCGACGCTTCGGCGCGGGCGATTCCGGCGCCCGCCTCCACAGGACGGACATGGATCAGACCCTCTGGATAACGCTCGCAGGCATTCTCGTCCTGCTGCTGTTCTCGGCCTTCTTCTCGGGCTCGGAAACCGCGCTGACGGCCGTCTCGCGCGCCCGGATGCATCACCTCGAGCGCAAGGGCAACCGCAACGCCGCGCTGGTGCGGCGCCTGCGCGAGGACAAGGAGATGCTGATCGGGGCGATCCTGCTCGGCAACAATCTGGTCAACATCCTGGCGGCGTCGCTCGCCACCAGCGCGCTGATCGTCATCTTCGGCGAGACCGGCGTCGTCTACGCGACCGTCGTGATGACGCTGATGATCCTGATCTTCTCCGAGGTCCTGCCGAAAACTTTCGCCTTCAACCATTCCGACCGGCTCGCCCTCGTCGTCGCGCCGGTCCTGGTCCAACTCGTCCGGGTACTGCGTCCGGCGGTCGTCGCGATCCAGTTCGTCGTCCGCATCGCCCTGCGGCTCCTCGGCGAGCGGGCGGAGGCGCCCTACAGCCACTCCACCCACGAGGAGGAGCTGCGCGGCGCCATCGAGCTGCACCGCGGCGAAACCCGCGAGATCCGCGACGAGCGGCGGATGCTGCGCAGCGTGCTGGACCTGGGCGACGTCTGGGTCAGCGAGATCATGACCCATCGGCGCAACACCGTGATGATCGATGCCGGCATTCCGCCGCGCGAGATCGTCGAGCAGGTGTTGGCCAGCCCCTTCACCCGCCTTCCCCTGTGGCGCGACACGCCCGACAACATCGTCGGGGTGCTGCACGCCAAGGGTCTGCTGCGCGCCGTGCACGGCCTCGGCGGCGACTACGACAAGCTGGACGTGCAGAGCCTCGCCAGCCCGGCCTGGTTCATCCCCGATTCCACGACGCTGCTCGACCAGCTCCAGGCGTTCCGCCGCCGGCGCGAGCATTTCGCCATGGTCGTCGATGAATACGGCACGCTGATGGGCACCGTGACGCTCGAAGATATCCTGGAGGAAATCGTCGGCGAGATATCCGACGAGCACGACATCGCCGTTCCCGGCGTCCGGCCGCAGCCGGACGGGTCCTACGTGGTGGCCGGCACCGTGACGATCCGCGACCTCAACCGCGAGTTCGAATGGAACCTGCCCGAGGAGGACGCATCGACCATCGCCGGGCTGCTGCTGCGCGAGGCACGGCAGATCCCGGATGCGGGGCAGACCTTCGATTTCTACGGCTTCCGCTTCCACATCCTGCGCCGCGTCCGCAACCAGATCTCGTCGGTGCGGATCACGCCGCCGAAGCGGCGGCTGCGCGCCGCCGGCTGACCCCGCCTCCTGCTGCGGCGCCGGCAGCGCCTGCGTGTTTCTTGATCCAGATCAATGTCCGCTTCACCGGTCCGTGCGACCTTCGCGATACGCCGATGAGTTATGGCGCGGAGAGGCCGATGACCTGCCACATCCAGTATGATTTCATCGCGCAGACGCGCACCGTGGTCGACGCGGTGGTGCCCTGTGCCGGCGGACGACCCGCGGCGCCCGACGTCCTGCGTCCGAACGTCGCGGCGGAAAACCTCGTGGAGCGGCATCTCGCGATGCTGGCCGCTCTCGCCACCGACCGGCTGGCCGCCTGAGGGTCAGTCCGGTTCGCCCTCGGCGACGGCGAGCAGTGCCTCGCGGTCCTTGACGGCGATGCGGTGCGTGGTCACCGCCCGGATGACGCCGCGCTGGATGAGTTGCGAGAAGGTCCGGCTCACCGTCTCGATGGTCAGGCCCAGATAGTCGGCGATGTCGGTTCGATTCATCGGCAGATCGATCGGATCGGCCGGCTCGCCCAGCCGCTCCGCCCGCTCGGACAGCTTGAGCAGGAACGACGCGAGGCGCTCGCGCGCATGCTTCCGCCCGAGCAGGAGCATCTGATCCTGCGCCAGTTCCAGTTCGTTCGATGCGAAGGAGAGCATCCGCCGCTCCAGCTTCGGATGCGCATCGAACAGGGCGGTCAGCTTCGGCCGGGGAAAGCGGCACAGCCGCAGGTCCGTCACGGCCTCCGCGGTGTAGGCATAGGCCTCGTGGAACGCGAAGCCCAGGAAATCGCCGGGATAGAGGAAGCCGGTGATCTGCCGCCGCCCGTCCGGAAGCATCTTCGAGAGGCGCGCGACGCCGCGGGTGACGCTGAACGCATAGACCGCCGGGTCGCCCTCGTAGAAGACCGCCTGCTGCGGCTCCAGATGCACCTCGCTGACGATCGCATTGAGTTCGGCGAGTTCGTGCGGCGCCAATGCGGCGCAGATCGCGCGCGATCGCACGTCGCAGTCGCGACATGGGAACTCGTCCGATGCGGCCGTCGCGGGGCGCTGATGGGACGATCTGTTCATTCTGCGGCTGGCTTTCTCGGGTGCCGACGACTTCGACTATACACGTCGTGGCACCCGCCGCCATATGCGAAGGCGGTGGATCCGTGCGGCGGGTGGACGCTGTCGGCGTCCATGCCTGCCGCACAGGCCCGGCGCGTCAGTCGATCACATGCTCCGCCCGGACGCCGCGGCAGTCCATCTCGTACTCCAGGCCGATCACCGGCGGCCGGCAGAGATGCCAGGTGACGCCGGCACGCGCGGCCCCCCGGCGGACGATGTCCTCGCCCAGGAAAGGGTGGATGTCGTGCACCGTGTAGATCTGCGTTGCGGTGCAGTCCGGCCAGGATACGCCGAGCACGTTCATCCGCCGTTCCATCTCGACGTGGACGTGCCTGGCCTTCGCCGCCATGGCGTCCGGGCTCGTCTCGCCGTAGCGGACGATCCGCTCCTTGTAGGAGGCACCGCCCTCCTGCGCCTCGCCGCTGCCGGCGATGACGAAGGTCGGCGGCGCATTGTCGGCCGGCCGGGTGAAGGAGAAGGCGTGGAACGACGGCCCGGCCGGCGGGTCGATCTCCGGACAGACGTTGCTGCGGGCCACCGGGTTGACCTCGTCCTTGAACAGGCCCCAGCGCTCCAGCGTGCCGACATACTGGCGGTTGAAGTCGATGAAGCCCTGGTCGGTGAACGGCGCGGGAGAGCGCAGCTCGCAGGCGCAGAAGGCCGTCATCGGCCGGCCTGCCGCCGTGATGTAGGCCTCGATCCGCTTGAAGCCCTCGTCCAGGGGCACGGGGCGGTGGAAGCGGACCCGCTCGATGGCGAAGCCCGGCTCCGCCGCGGCGCCGCCCGAATACTGGAACATGCCGGGCACGAAGCGGAAGCCGCCGGGAAGGAAACTGGTGCTCATCTGGTCGGACCTCGCGCTGCGCGGGGAAGTGGCGTCACCGCCCGGACAAGTAGAGCGTAACGCCGGTCGGCTGCGGGAGACAATGCGCCGTCGAAGCGGCGCGCCGCCTCGCGACGCGGCTTCCGCACGCCGGGCCGTCAGCGCGCCGACTCCGTCTTCGGGAAGTGGTGCCGGGTGCGGTTGGCGAAGGCGACCAGCGACAGCATCACAGGCACCTCGACCAGCACGCCGACGACCGTCGCCAGCGCCGCCCCGCTGTTCAGGCCGAACAGGCTGATCGCCACCGCCACCGCCAGTTCGAAGAAGTTCGACGTGCCGATCAGCGCGCAGGGTGCCGCCACGTTGAACGGCACCCGCCACGCCCAGGCCGCCGCATAGGCGATCGCGAAGATCGCATAGGACTGGATCAGCAGCGGCACCGCGATCAGCGCGATCAGCAGCGGCCGGTCCAGGATCGTCTGGCCCTGGAACCCGAACAGCAGCACGACCGTCGCCAGCAGGCCCAGCACCGAGAAGGGCTTCACCGCCGCGGTGAACCGCGCCACGGCCGCCTCGCCGCCCTCCCTGCGGTTTGCGCGCGCCACCAGCCGCTGCCGCGTCAAAGCACCCGCGGCGAGCGGGATCACGACATAGAGCCCGACCGAGAGGAGCAGCGTCTCCCACGGCACGCTGATGTCGGTGACGCCCAGCAGCAATGCCACCAGCGGCGCGAAGGCGAAGATCATCACGACGTCGTTCACCGACACCTGCACCAGCGTGTAGGTCGGGTCGCCGCGGGTCAGCTGCGACCAGACGAACACCATCGCCGTGCAGGGCGCGGCACCCAGCAGGATCAGGCCGGCGATATATTGCTGCGCGTCGGCCGGCGCGATCAGGTCGGCGAACAGGACCTCGAAGAACAGCACGCCCAGGGCCGCCATGGTGAAGGGCTTGACCAGCCAGTTGACGACCAGCGTCAGGATCAGCCCCTTCGGCCGGTCGCCGATATGGCTCAGGCTGGCGAAGTCGACCGCCACCATCATCGGATAGACCATCGCCCAGATCAGCACCGCCACGGCCAGGTTGACCGAGGCGTACTCCCAGGAGGCGACCGTCTCGAACAGGCCGGGCACCAGGTTGCCCAGCGCGACACCCGCGACGATGCAGAGCGCCACCCAGACGGACAGCCACTTCTCGAAGACGCCGATGCCGCCGGGTGGTGCGAGTTCGGCCGACGCGGCCGTCGCTTCACTCATACGCGCGCGCTCTCCACAGTGTCGCAGCAGGTCGGGGCGGGGAGGGCCGAGGCCGGTGCAACGCGCTCCGCGCAGCAGGCGACACCGGCAGGCGGCGGCGCGCAGCAGATCGCCGACGCGCGCGCCGGATCGGCCGCCTCCGGTCCGGCGCGATACACCGTGCTCTCGCCGCTGGTCAGGAAGGTCTCCCAGGACACGCCCTGCGGGTCGCTGATCCACGACTTCTCCGAGCGGTGATAGCAGCAGACCGTCTCGCCCTCCTCCAGCACGGGGCCGTCGGCGGCGCGCAGGCGGCCGTAGACCTCGCGCAGTTCTTCCGGCGTCTCGACCTGGATGCCCAGATGCTCGATTCCGGGTGCGCCGCCGCGCTGCGAGATCGCGAAGTTCACGCGCGGATCGTCCAGCATCCACTTGGCATAGTCGGGTTTCAGCACGGTCGGCTCCGCCGCGAACAGCGTGCTGTAGAAACCGACGGACCGGCTCAGGTCCTCGACCGCGACATGGACGTGCAGGCGCTTCATCGCCGGATCCTCTTCGCTTCGGGTGGGGCCGCCGCGGCGGGCTCGCAGGCCGGAACGTTGCAGGCGGGGATGGTGCAGGCCGAGACGTCGCCGCGGCAGCAATTCTCGGTCAGATAGGCCAGCAGCCGGTTCATCGTGTCGTACTCGGCCACATAGATCAGCGACCGCCCCTCGCGGGTGAAGGCGACCAGCCCGGCGTGGCGAAGCTGGCTCAGGTGAAACGACAGCGTCGCCGCCGGTAATCCCAGCCGCTCCCCGATCTGCCCCGCCGGCATCCCCTCGGTCCCCGCCTGCACCAGCAGCCGGTAGATATCGAGCCGACTCTCCTGCGCGAGCGCCCCGAGGGCGTCTATGGCGGCCGTCTTATCCATATTTCCAGAATAATGGATATGTGGGGCGCGTCAAGGGTGCGCGGCGGTTGCTCATCTGAACAGCTGCCGGATGTCCGCCATCGGTCGAAACAGCTTCATGGGCTGATCCGGAAACGGCAGAAAACTCTCGCGCTCATAGAAGATGCGGGCATTCTCGTCCTTCGCGTCGACGATCACCGCGAACGAGGCGATTTCACTCCGGGCCGCCCGGTAGAGAGCATCCGCCAGGAGAAACCGGCCATAGCCCTTCCCCTGCTGTCGCCGATCGACAGCGAGACGGCCCAGCAGTGTCGCCGGCACTAGCGGATATCGCGGCAGTTTCCGCGCCGTCCGCTCCGGCAATTCGCCCAGGCGCACGGACGCCGACGAGAGCGTGTAGTAGCCGGCGACCGTGCCGTCCGGCAGCACCAGGACGAAAGGAGCGGCCAGGTTCTTCCGCGCGTCCTGCCCCGCTTGCGTTCGGAAATAGCGGTCCAGCGGCTCTACGCCGCTCTCGAACCCCGATCGGTCATGCGAGCCCAACGCCTCGACCCTGAGTCCTTCATCGGCTTCACCGGCCACGCGTCAGACGCCGGCTTTCTCGCGATAGCGGCGCACCGTGTCGCGAAGGCGATCATTGACCGGCTGCGGATTCATCAGCGCGTCGACGAACGCCTCGCTGTCGCGGACGGAGAGCGCAAGCTGGTGATGTTCCTCGATCGCCCGCCGGGCCGCGTCCTGCACGCTCGTCAGCACGAAGTCGGTCAGGGTCCGCCCCTGAAGGGCAGCCGCCCGCTCGATCAGATTCTTCTGCTCGGCCGTGACACGCGCCTCCAGGCGCTCCCCTCGGGTGCGCCCGCCGGCTGATTTCGGTGCTGCATTGGCCATGGCTCTTCTCCTGGCCAAATGTACGGCCAATGCCCGGCCACTTCAAGGGGCGGGCTTGAACGCGATCAACGGGTCATCGCCTGACGCGCTTCGTTTCGGCCGGCGCCGCGGCGGCCGGGTCGCACACTGGCATGCTTGCCGCCGAACTCTAACTCTGGCCGATCGGACGCGGTTCCGTCGGTGATTTCGATCCAGGCGGCAAAGGTTCTCCGAAGCCATTAGGCTGCGGGGGTGGCCCTCCATGAGCAAACTGACCAGTGGCGCCCCTAAATCCAAGTATGTGCCAGATCTCGATCGTGTATTCGATTGTGCGATATCGGTCTTCCGTTTCGAGGCGGCGGACACGCTTCATGTTTTGTCCGATTAAACCGGAGACTGTTTTTGCAGCGATCGGGCCATCATTTTGCGATAGAATCGATTCTATCACATCATTTACAGCCGCTCGGGCGGCGAGGCCGTCTTCGGGTGTCGCAGTGCCCGTATAGCCGAGCGGGGGGTATGCATGCGGCTCGAATTTCCGTTCTCCTTTCAAGCGCATCAGCACCTGGCGCTTTTCCGGGTTCAGCTGAACGATCTCTTGGGACGGGCTGGGGAATAAACGCGATTGTCTCCAGTAAATCGTGAGGACTATTGAGGCGAGGAAGGCAATAGCCAACAGGACAACGAAGATTTGCATTCGCCCCAGCATCGTAGCTCGCCGTGTATCGATCCTTGGCCATCCCGTCGCCCGTTGCGCGGGATGACAGCGAAGAGCGCGCGTTTCGAAGAGACTCTTAAATCGCCGTCCGTCTCCGCCATTCCCCCACCGCCGGGCGCTCCAGCCCCATATTCTCCCGCAGCGTCGCCCCCATGTATTCCTTCCGGAAGATCCCGCGCCGCTGGAGTTCCGGCACCACCAGGTTCACGAAATCCTCATACGCGCCGGGAATGTGCGTCGCACCCACCACATAGCCGTCGCAGCCGCGCTCGACGAACCACTGCTCCATCTTGTCGGCCACCTGCTTCGGCGTGCCCACCGTCGGGTGGCGCATCAGGCCGCGGCCGGTCGCCTGGATGAAGTCGCGCGGCGTCGGGTTCTTCTTGCCGCTGACCTGCAGCACGCGGTCGCGCATCGTCTGCATGCCGGAAATGCCGGCGACCTCCTCGTCGGTGAAGGGCTCGTCCATGCCCTTGGTGGCGAAGTCGAAGTTCAGCGCCTCGGACAGCAGCGACAGCGAGTCGATCTCCAGCGCCAGCGCCTGGATCTTCGCGCACTTGTCCTCGGCCTCGCCCTGGGTGGGCGCCACGATGGCGTGCAGGACGTTGCACATCTTGAACTGCTCGGGGTCGCGGCCGGCCGCCGCCACGGCGGCCTTCTGCGCCGCATATTCGCGCTTGGCCTGCTCCAGGTCGCGATAGGCCACGAAGATCACCTCGCCCCACATGGCCGCGAACCGCCGGCCGCGGCCGCTCGATCCGGCCTGGATGATGACCGGGTGGCCCTGTTCCGAGCGCGGCACGGTGAACGGCCCGCGCGAGGTGAAGAAGCGGCCCTTGTGGTCCAGCCGGTGCACCTTCTCGGGGATCGCGAAGACGCCGCTCTCGCGGTCCTGCACGATGGAATCGTCCTCCCACGTGTCCCAGTGGCCGAGCACCACCTCCATGAACTCGTCGGCGCGGTCGTAGCGCAGGTCGTGCTCCATGTGGCGCGCCTGGCCCATATTCTCCGCCTCGCCGTCGTTGACCGAGGTCACGACGTTCCAGGCCGCCCGGCCGTGCGTCATCAGGTCGAGCGTGCCGAAGGTGCGGGCGACGTCGAACGGCTCGAAGTAGGTGGTCGACGCGGTCGAACCGAGGCCGAGCCGCGTCGTCGCCATGCCCATGACGGTCAGAATGGTCAGCGGGTCCATCTTCACGCAGCGGATGCCGTGCTTGACGGTGTGCGCATGGTCGCGGCCGTACATGTCCGGCATCGACAGGCGGTCGTCGAAAAAGCCCAGGTCGAACTTGCCCGCCTCCAGCACGCGCGCGATGTGCTGGTAATATTCCGGCGACCAGGAATCCCGCCGCGCCTCCGGGTGCCGCCAGGATGCGGCGAAGTCGCTGCAGTTCTGCGCCTGAAGGAACGCCACCAACGCCATCTGCCGCATGAAACTCTCCCGCGTGTTGTCCGGACAGCAGACTAAGGCCTCCGGCGCGTTCGCGCTACGCGGCGGCGAAGCCTACGGCCAGGGGCGCTACGGCCGCACGCCGACCGCACAGTGCATCGGGTGCGCCATGAACAGCAGCCCGTCCGCCGCCGCGGCGTCGCGCGCCGCCTGCCAGATGCGCGTTTCCGCCGCATCGAGCTGCGCCAGGACGTGGTCCTCGCGATAGCGCCAGATCGGCCCCTGCGGGTGGTCGAGCGTCACCAGCGACGGGAAGCAGACGAGGTCCACCAGCCCCTGCGCGCGCATCCTGCGGTAGAGGCTGCCGTCGGCCACCCCCGCCGGCGACACCGACTGCGGCGGCGTCTCGATGCGCGCGCGCAGGCCCTCCGGCACGGCGACGTGCCACCATTGCGGCAGGTCGATCGAGCGGACGATCACGCCCACCCGGCCGCCCGGCTTCACCACCCGCTTCAGCTCGGCGATGGCGCGGTCGGCGTCGCATTCCTCCAGGACGGTGATCGAGAAGGCGCAGCCGAAGGTCGCGTCCGGGAAGGGCAGGGCCTCGGCGTTGCCGTCGCCGAAGCGGATCCGCCCGTCGAGCCCGTCGGCGGCCGCCAGCGCCGCCGCCTCGCGCAGCAGGAACGGGTTGGCGTCGACGGCGGTGATGGGGTTGGCCGTGCCCAGCCGCCGCGCCAGCATCCGGTCGAGCGAGCCGGCGCCGCAGCCCACGTCCAGGATCGCCTCGCCCGGCTGCGGGTCCATCACGTCGATCAGCGTGCGGAACATGGCGGCATAGGTCGGCGCCTTCGCCCGGTCCTCGAGTGCCGCCACGCCGCCCAGATGCGGCCCGCCCAGCACGATCACCGTGAAGCGCTCGGCGAGGGCGGGGATCGCCGGGTCCCACTGCGACGGCGCCAGGAAGAAGGGCAGCAGGACCAGCGCCGGCCCGCTGCCGGTCATCCGGTAGGTGATGCCGGCGACCGTCCCTTCACGCGCCGCGCCGTGCGGCTCGTCCGCCTCGCGCCGGCCGAGGAAGCCCGTCATCCATCCCGCCACCGCCGCGGTCCGGTCGGCCACGACGTCGGCCCATCCCGGTGCCGCATAGTCCGGCAGGACCTCGCGCGCGGCCCCCGCCAGCCGCTCCGCCGCCCGCGCCGTCACCGCATGGGTCAGCCCCTCCGACCCCGCGATCATCAGCAGCCGGCCGCCGAGCCCCGCGAACGGCGCCGGGTCGAGCCGGCTCGGGGTGCAGAGGACGAGGCCGCCGATCCGCCCGGCATGGTCGGCGGCGAGGCCGGCGATGTCGCCCGGCATCTGCGCCGCCACGTGCGCCGTCCGCAGCCCGAGATGATCGAGCAGCGCCAGCAGCCGTTCCGTGGTGCTCTGGCCGTCCGCTTTCGGCATACGCTATACCTCCCCGATGCGGGCCGTTCGCTCGCGGGCCCTTGCGCCGTGTCTCCGGCCGACCGGACAATAGGGCCGAAACTTCTCCCGCACGAGACAGGCTGCACGATGACCCAGGACGAGGAATTCGGCTTCGCGCCCGACTACGACGCGCCGATCCCCTACATGAAGCGGACGCGCGACTACTACGTCACCCTGGGCTACGGCACGCCCTATCGCTGGGCGCACTATCTCGACGTGCCGTTCACGCCGCTGGCGAAGCCGCTGTCGGAATGCCGCGTCGGCCTGATCACCACGGCGGCCCCCTACGACCCGGCGAAGGGCGACCAGGGTCCGGGCGCGCCGTACAATTCCGCGGCCAAGTTCTACACGGTCTATTCCGGCGACACGGCGCAGGAGCACGACCTGCGCATCTCGCACATCGGCTACGACCGCGTGCACACCAGGGCCGAGGACAGCCGCGCCTGGTTCCCGCTGCAGGCGATGCGCGACGCGGCGGCCGCCGGCCGCATCGGCTCGTTGGCACCCCGCTTCCATGGCGCCCCGACCAACCGCAGCCACCGCACCACCATCGACCAGGACCTGCCGGAGCTGCTGAAGCGCTGCCGGGAGGACCAGGTCGACGCCATGGTGCTGGTGCCGAACTGCCCGGTCTGCCACCAGACGGTCAGCATGGCGGCGCGCTATCTCGAGGAGAACGGCATCCCGACGGTCGTCATGGCCTGCGCGCGCGACATCGTCGAGCATTGCGGCGTGCCGCGCCTGATGTTCAGCGACTTCCCGCTCGGCAACGCCGCCGGCAAGCCGCACGACCCGAAGTCCCAGGCCGACAGCCTCGAACTGGCGCTGAAGGTCCTGGAGAGCGCCCCCGGCCCGCGCACCACCGTCCAGTCGCCCCAGCGCTGGAGCGAGAGCGGCGAGTGGAAGCTCGACTATTCGAACATCGAGCGCCTCAGCGACGAGGAAATCGCCAAGCGCCGCGCCGAGTTCGACCGCCAGAAGGAAATCGCCAAGAACATCCGCGTCGAGACCCTCCCCGAGAAGGAAAAGGTTTCGGCCTGAGGCGGAGCCGCTACGGCTTCAGCTTCGCCACCTCGTCCCGCAACGCCGCGGCGATCCGCGTGTAGGGATTGTCGCCGTCGCCCCGCGCCTCCAGGGCCGCCGCATCGAGCGGCGGCCCGATGCGTATCCGCACCTTCGTCGGCCGCGGCAGGGAGCGGCCGCGCGGCATGGCGGCGAAGGTGCCGTCGATCCAGACCGGCAGGACCGGCGCACCCGTCTCCGACAGCAGCCGCCCGATGCCCGGCAGGAAGCGCTGGATCTCGCCGTCCGGCGAGCGCCAGGATTCCGGGAACCAGATCAGCGCGTTGCCGCGCTTCAGCGCCTCCGTCCCCATGGCCAGCGCCGCCGCCGGCGTGCGCTCGTCGACCGGGAAGACGTGCAGCGGCCGCATGAGCGCGCGGCGGATCGGCCCGCCGTGCAGGCGCTGCGCGTCGCCGCCCCAATAGACCCGGCGCATGAAGTCGAGCGGCAGCGCCGCCCCCATCACCGGCGGGTCCAGGTCGCTCGCATGGTTGGCGGCCAGCACGCACGGGCCCTCCGCCGGCAGATGCTCCAGCCCTTCCACCTCGACCCGGAACAGCAGGCGCATCAGCGCCCGGTTCGTCGCGAACGCCGCCGTGCCGAACGCCCGGCCGGCCGGGCCCACCGGCTCGAACCAGCGCAGGTCCTCGGCCGACACCGCGGCCACGGCGGGCCGGTCGGCCGCCGTGCCGACCCGGCCCAGCAGGTCGCGCACCGTCTCCGACGCGGCCAGGTCCTCCTCGGTCAGCGCCACCCCCGCGCGCTGTTCGACGTCGAGCGCCAGCGTCATCCACTCCAGCGAGTCGATGCCCAGGTCGAGCGTCGGGCTGGCGTCCATCGACAGGCCGCGCTCGGCATAGCGCTCGGTCAGGATCTTCCACACCTCGGCCGCCGGCCCGCCGGCGATCAGGCCGCGGTCCTCGGGCGACGGCGCGACGGCGCGCGGCCGCGTCTCGCCGCGCCGCGCCCGCTCGTACAGGTCGCCCAGGCGGAAGCGCTGATACTTGCCCAGGCGCGTGCGCGGCAGGGGCTCGCGGCTGACGGCGAAGCCGGACAGGCGCTGGTAGGACGGCAGGCCGCGTGCCTTGTCGGCCAGCGTGATCCGCACCACGTCCTCGGCGCGCGTATAGCCCGACGCCCGCATCGCCTCGGCGTCCGGCACGACGATCGCGACCAGGGCGCCGTTGCGCTCCAGCACGGCCAGTTCGCGGAAATACGGGCTGTCGCCGTAGACCTTCTCCAGCTCGTCCGGGAAGACGTTCTTGCCGCCGCCCAGGACGATCAGCTCCTTCGACCGGCCGGTGACGTAGACGAAGCCCTTGTCGTCCAGCCGCCCCAGGTCGCCGGTACGGAACCAGCCGTCCTCGGTGAAGGCCGTCGCGTTCGCCTCGGGATTGTCGCGATAGCCCGCGAACACGCTGGCGCCGCGCAGCAGGATCTCGCCTTCGCCGGCGCCCTCGGACCCGGTCTCCCCCGCCAGGGGCGGCGCGATGCGGATCTCGCCGCCCTTCAGCGGCCGTCCCTCGCTGCCGATGATCTTGGCGCCCGGCACGTTGCCGGTGAAGATCGACGCCGTCTCCGCCAGGCCGTAGCCGCTCAGCACCTCCCAGCCCAGCGCCTCCAGCCGGTGGAACACCGCCGGCTCCAGCTGCGCCCCGCCGGAGATCATCACCCGCAGCTCGGGTCCGATCTGCCGGTGCAGGCCGGCCAGCAGGACGCGCCCCGCCTTGATCCCGAACCGCCGCCGCAGCACGTCCGACAGGGCGACCAGCGCCCGGAACAGCGTCTTCGCGACCTTGCCGCGCGCCGCGACCCGCCCCTCCAGCCCGCCGACCAGCGCGGTATAAAGCCGCGGCACGCCGATCATGATGGCGACCCCGGCCGCCTGCAGCGCCCTGATGATCTGCGGCCCGGCCACCGCTTCCGGGAAGACCACCGCGCCGCCGCCCGACAGCGGCGTGAACAGGCCCACGACCAGCGGATAGACGTGGTGCAGCGGCAGCGGCAGCAGCACCCGGTCGCCCGGCCGCACGATGTCCAGCGACACCATCGCCTCGACGTTGGCCGCGATGTTCGCCCAGGTCAGATAGAAGCTCTTCGGGGCACCTGTGGTGCCGGACGTGTAGACCAGCGTCGCCCGGTCCTCGGGCCTAAGCTCCGGCAGCCCCGCGATCTCCTCCGCGAAGACCAGCCGCCACGACCGCTCGTGCCGCTCCGCCGCACCATCGTCCAGCACCAGCGCGTCGATGCCGAGCCGCTCCGCCACGGGCAGGTGCGCCGGCGACACGAACACCAGCCGGCAGCCGGCGTCCTTCAGGTATGTCGCCGCCTCCTCCTCGCCGGCCAGGTCGTCCAGCGCCACGCCGACGCATCCCGCCGCCGCGATCCCCAGCCGCGCGACGGCCCAGTCCGGCCCGTTCGGCGCGATCAGCCCGACATGCTCGCCCCGCGCCGCGCCGGCGGCGACCAGCCCGGCCGCGAGCCGCCGCGCGTCCCCGGCCAACTCCGCGGCGCTCGTCGCGGTCAGGGCATCGCCCGCCACCGTCACCAGCGCCGCCTCACCCCCCCGCGCCGCCAGCGCGTCGAGCAGGGCGGTCAGCGACCAGTTCTCCGACAGGTTCCGCGTTCCGGGCGTCATTCGGGCTCCTGGCTGGTTCGCACGGCCGTCGCTGCGAACTTAGCCCTTCCCCCCATGATTACGAGGCCGGCCCCGCTTCACTGTCGTCCCCGGCCCCAGCGACCCCCCTCACTGTCATCCCCGGACGCAGCGAAGCGGAGATCCGGGGATCCAGGCCACGCGCTCAGGCTGTCCTTGGATCCCCGGGTCGCCGGGGCTCCGCCCCTTGCCCGGGGATGACAGGCAGGGATTATCCCCAAACCGTCATTGCGAGGCGCGCAGCGCCGAAGCAACCCAGGGCGAGCGCTCAGGCCGCCGGTGCGCGGGTCCTGGATTGCTTCGCCTTCGGCTCGCAATGACGGAAGCAATGGCGGCCTCACCCCCGATATCCCGGCTCCTCCCGATCCAGAATCCGCCGGATCGCCGCCAGATGCCGGTGCGCCTGTGACCCGCTCTCGCTCACCATCTGCTGCGCCGTGCGCTGCACCACCGCGTCGGGCAGGCGGCGCAGGGGCAGGCCGGTCGACCGCGCCAGCACCTGCGCCTTCGCCGCCCGCTCCAGGTAATAGAGGTCGTCGAAGGCCTGGGCGATCGTCGGCCCGGTCACGATGACGCCGTGTGCGGCCAGGAAGGCCACCGACCGGTTGCCCAGCGCCGCGGCCAGCCTGTCGCCCTCCGAATTGTCCAGGGCGAGGCCGCCATACTCGTCCTCATAGGCGATGCGGTCGTGAAAGCGCAGGGCGTTCTGCTCCACCATCTCCAGCCGCCCGCCCTCAACCAGGCACAGGGACAGGGCGTAGGGCATGTGCGTATGCAGCACGCAGCGCGCCGCCGGGTTGCTCAGGTGGATGCGCGAATGGATGAAGAAGGCCGTCGCCTCCACCGCCAGCGGCCCGTCCGGCCCCGCCTTGGCCTCCAGCACGTTGCCCGCGGCATCGGCCAGCACCAGGTCGCTCGCCGTCATCTCCGCCCAGTGGATGCCCAGCGGATTGACCAGGAAGCGGTCGCCGCGCGCGTCCACGGCGACGCTGAAATGATTGCAGATCCCCTCATGCAGCCCCAGCCGCGCCGCCCAGCGCAGCGTGGCGGCCAGGTCGACGCGCAGTTCGGTGAGGTCGGTCATGTGTGCCCGTTCCGTCGGATGGTGTGGACGGGAGTATGGCACGGGTGGGGCGGGAGGTGCAGGGTGCGGGGGCGACTAGGCACGTATCCATGCTATCGAAGCGCGCAGGTACCGTTAGTGGCAGACGACCTGATACTTAGGTAAACTACGTCCACTAAAATTCAGAGGTGTTGGATGATGGAGGGAATGCAAGCTTCTGTGCAAGCTTGGCTAAGCGAGCGGCAGCGACCGGGTAACTGGTTGGATGTCACTCCCGAGGACGAAATTCCGCCAGAGCTTCCAGATTGGATGCGCACATTTGTCCACATGCAGCAGATTTGCTTTGCCCCGGAGATTCGGCGTCGGAGAGATGCTGGTGAGTTGCCCGATGGTTTTCTTCTTTGGGGAGCTCAGCTGATACAGCCCCATGAAGGGGGACGTATAATTCGCCTTAATGAGGAGGTCAGAGGTGTGCCGTATTTGCGACTTGGTCGCGATGTAGAGAAAGGCGGGGGAGTTACGATCGGCGACCTAGATGGACTGGAATATTTTGACTTAAATGACGACGAGCTCGATAGTGGTCACTTCACGATGTTTTGGACCGGTCTGCGTTGGATATTAACGTTTGATTTCCGTTCTGGGCGCGCCAAGTGCGTTTCATTGATAGAAAAGTCGATGAAATTTCTGGCCGCCAGTAAGCTTTCCGCTAGCAACGGCTTGGCAGAGCCAGCTATCGATACGCTTCACACGGCGTGCGAGTTGCTCGCAAAGTCCAGATTGATTTTGACGCATGCGCCTGCGCACAAGTGGAGGTCTCATGGAAGTATAAATAGTGCCATTAATCGCGAAGGCCGATTGGGTAATATTGATTCGAGTTTTGTAGACTTATTTAACAAATTGTGCAACATACGTAGCAATGCTAAGTACGCTACCGGGTACGAGGTTGACCCTCCCTCACAAGAAGAATTTGATGTGACCGAGGGCGTCGCGCTAGGTCTTCGGCTTGCGGTGCAAAAACATAAACCAATTGAAGGCGCGATTGTCGAATGATGATGCGGGTTTTGGTGCGTACGGTCCTGGACAGCGATCCTAATTTAGGCGGTTGCTGTCACTATGTAAAGTCTTTGTCAGATAAAATTCAATTATCATATCTGGAGTTTGCGGTGGTGGGCAATGTTCGAAATAACAACAAATGAAATTAGCGCCCTCGCAGACGCGGACTTAAGAACAATGGTCGCTCGTTTGGCGATCGCGGAATTGCGCAAACAGGGTTGTCCGATTTCCTCGGTGACTGCCGGCGGTAACCAGGACGCTCCCGATGGAGGGCTTGACGTTCGGGTGCAATGCCCAGCTTCGATCCCAGGCCCTGACTTCGTACCGCGTCCGGATACTGGCTTCCAGGTGAAGAAACCCGATATGCCGGCACGGGCCATCGCACAGGAGATGCGCCCTCAATCCAATGGAGAGAAGGGCGGTAAGCTTCGGCAAGTCATAAAGGACCTCGCCGACGCATCCGGCGCCTACATCATCGTCAGTTCGCAAGGGTCGGTCGCTGACAAGCCGCTCGCTGAGCGAAAAACGGCCATGCGGGATGCGCTCCACGATCTCCCCAATGCCGGCAACCTTCACACCGATTTTTACGACCGTGACCGGCTCGCCACCTGGGTGAATGAATATCCCGGAGTCGCAGCTTGGGTGCGCCGTCGGATCGGGCGTGCGCTGTCTGGCTGGGACACGATCGGCAATTGGGTCGATACCACGGTCACCGAAGCGACGCCTTACCTTATCGATGATCGAGCGTGCTTGACCGATTATCGCTCGCCCGAACGGGGCAGCGTGCCCATCAGCGAGGGTATTGCCCGGCTTCGCGAGGCTCTTCTTACGCCCCGGCAATGCGTCCGTCTGATCGGCTTGTCGGGCCTCGGCAAGACGCGCCTCGTACAGGCGCTGTTCGAGAGCGGCGTTGGCGAAAGCCCCCTCGATCCAGGTTTGGCCGTCTACAGCGATATTTCGTTCGGCACGGTTCCGACGGCGCGGGAGATGGCGAGGGAGCTCGTGGCGCGCGGTCACAGAACCATCTTGATCGTCGACAATTGCAACCCGACTACGCACACCGAGCTCGCGAAGATCTGCTCCGAAGGAGCGAGTAGCGTCAGCCTCCTAACAGTCGAGTACGACGTCCGCGATGAGGACGAACCTGAGCGCACCGACGTCTTTCGGTTACAACCGGCTTCGCCGGATCTGGTCGAAAGGTGGATAGGGCAGTCTTTCCCGCACATTTCTCAAATCGACCGCCGGACGATCGGCGAGTTCAGCGATGGGAATTTTCGGCTGGGACGCGCGCTGGCGGAAACGCTCGGTAAAGGCGATACCCTCGGGAAACTCAAGAGCCGCGAGTTGTTCGAGCGAATTTTCCAGCAACGTCAGCATCCGGACAAAGACCTCCTTACTGCCGCCGAGGACCTGTCGCTGCTATATTCCGTCGATGGCGAAGACACCTCGGCCGCGGGAGAACTGGCGCACATTGCTGCTATCCGAGGTGTCAGCGCGAACTCGCTTTACGCCGCGCTCGTCGAGCTTCGCCGCCGCGGCATCGCCCAGGCCCGTGGCCATTGGAGGGCGATCCTGCCGCACCCGATTGCCAATCGGCTTGCAGCATTCGCTCTTGAGCGCATCCCTCCCGGCGATTTGGATCGCTTCGCCGCGTCGCTGCCGCCGCGGATGCAAAAGTCGCTGTCGCGGCGGCTCGGCTACCTTCACGACAGCCGGGAAGCGCAGGCGGTCGTCGCCCGTTGGCTTCCGTCCGACGGCCCTCTCAGTGACCTGTTAGCGCGCGGCGCGGTTGGCATTGAGCTCCTTACCAATATCGCTCCCGTTGCGCCCGAGGCCGTACTAAGGAGAATCGAACGGGAGCTCGGAGATCCGAGCAGCGCCGAACTGTTGCTACCAACCCACCCGATCCGCTGGCGGCTGATCCGGCTGGTCAAAGCACTCAGCTACGAACCCCATATGTTCGAAGCGGCCGCAATATTGCTGGCGCGCTTTCTCGCCGCTGAACCAGCCGATCACAGACAGGGTTCCGCTCGCGATAGCTTTGCCGAGCTATTCCACCTATGGTTGTCGGGCACTCAAGCTCTACCTGACCAGCGGCGTGCCTTTGTGCGACGGTTGGCGAATTCTGAAGATGCGGAGTTGCGCCGCTGCGCTTCCGTAGCGCTCGACGCGCTCCTCGCCACTCGATTCAGCTCCTCAAGCAACTTCGATTTTGGTGCACGATCGCGGGATTGGGGATGGCAACCAAAGCTCAATAGCGACGAGTGGGACTGGTACCGCGCTGGGATCGATCTTGCTATCGAACTGGCGGCGGTCATGGACGATGCCCGCAACACACTCGCCCGCAACGTCTGTCAAACGGCGTTCAAAGCTGACCCCGTATCGGCTTGCAATATTGACCCCCTGAAGTGCTCGCTGCCGTCCTGGGTGATGCGGAGCCGTAGGC